>JBFWIG010000054.1:0-10696 GCA_050256115.1 Bacteroidales bacterium
TTCCGATCTAACGTGGAACGGGCCATTAAACGTGCGGTAGAAAAGGACCAAAACGATTACAAAGAGATTATTTACGAAGGATACGGTCCCTACGGCGTAGCCATATTGGTAGAAACAGCAACCGATAACAACACCCGCACCGTTGCTAATATCCGAAGCTATTTTGTCCGCCACGGAGGTTCGCTGGGCACATCGGGAAGCCTCTCTTTTATGTTCGACCGGAAATCGGTGTTTAGAGTTAAACCACAAGAGGCCATCGATCTGGAAGAGCTTGAGCTGGAACTGATCGATTTCGGTGTAGAAGAAATTTTTCGTGAAGAAGAGTCGGAGGCGCTGGTAGTCTATGGCTCTTTCGAATCGTATGGTGTTCTGCAGAAATATTTCGAAGAGAACGGATTCGAGGTGGTGAGCAGTAGCTTTGAACGATTCCCCACCGACACCAAAACGCTAACCCCGGAACAGCAAGCCGATGTAGATAAGCTGCTGGAGAAAATTGAAGATGACGAAGACGTGCAGAACGTTTTCCACAATATGGCGGTATGATATACGCCAATAACGCAACCCTTGTTTCACTCTCCGTATACCGAACCGGAAGCTCCGATAATCCTGCCGGCTCCTATACTGAAGACGAATATGCCCAACACCGGATTGCGCTGCCCCAAGAGGAAGAGGCGTGTCGTATCCTCCTCGACTATCTGGTTGCGGGATTTACCTCGGAGGCCTGGTTTCACTTTCAGAGGGGTGAAAAAGCCGGTGCAACGTCGCTCTTCGGGGCCTTCGAAAGTTATTTCGAAGCGATCTCGGCCGGGAACGATAGTGATGGTAAAGCTCTCGAACCCGCCTACTGCCTACACCCTATAGCCAAATTGGCAGACCAAAAGATGCAGGAGGCACAAATGACCTCCTGTTATCTCTTTGTGGCTCATTTCGAAGGTCTGGTTGCCGACGGAGAGATAACCGATGCTGTGGGTCTCTTTTTGGCCGAGGGAGAACAAACCGCTCTTTCACTTCGAGAAGAGGCAGAGGGGTTCCGCCTTTCGACGGGTAATATATTGAAACCTGAACATCCCGAACGCGGGTGCATTGTGTTCGCTACAGAGAAAGAGGCGGGGTTTCTGGTAGCTGTTTCGGGCGATAGCGGAAAAGCGGGCCGACTTTGGAGAGAGGTAGTCTTAGATCTGCAAGAGAAGCAAAATGACTATTTACACACCAAGGCCTGTATGGGGCTTTGTAAAGAGTTTGTGACAGAGAGGCTGCCCGAGGCTCACCCGGTAGACAAAGCCACCCAGGCCGGACTCTTACACCGATCGGAACGGTACTTTAAAGAGAATGATTCCTTTTCGGTCGATTCGTTTGCCGAAGAGGTAATTCGCCAACCGGAAATGATAGAATCGTTTAAAAGTTACCGGGAGGAGCTGGGGCGCGAACAAGAGGCTCCCATTCCCGATCAGTTCGATATCTCCGAAGCAGCCGTAAAAAAAGGGGCGCGGGTTTTTAAGAGTGCCATCAAGCTCGACAAGAATTTTCACATCTATGTTCATGGCGATCGCGAAAGAATCCGAAAGGGTTTCGACCCCCAAACCGGCCTCCATTATTACCAGATTTTTTTTGAAGAGGAGTTGTAATTAAATTGCGTAAATTTGTGTTCACTCGTCACACCATTGTTGTTTAACCCATTATAAATTACTAACATATTACGTTATGGAACAGACCAAGCGCGTATACTTTTTCGGCAACAAAACCGCCGAAGGTAACGGAAAAATGAAGGAACTACTTGGCGGTAAAGGCGCCAATCTGGCCGATATGAATCACTGTGGAATTCCTGTCCCTCCGGGGTTCACCATCACCACCGAAGTGTGTAACGACTACTTCCGGATTGGCCGTGATGCCACCATCGAGATGATTCGTTTGGAAGTTGAAGAGAAGATGCGGGAGATTGAGACGGCTGTTGCCGGACCCAAATTTGGCGACAACCAAAATCCGCTTCTGGTTTCGGTTCGTTCGGGTGCCAGAGCATCGATGCCGGGTATGATGGACACCATTCTTAACCTAGGGTTGAACGACGAATCGGTCGAAGCCATTGTTAAGAAAAGCGGAAACCCCCGTTTTGCGTGGGACTCCTACCGCCGTTTTGTGCAGATGTATGGTGATGTAGTTCTGGGGCTGAAACCCGAGAAAAAAGAGGACGAAGATCCTTTCGAAGTGCTCATCCACGAAATGAAAGAGGAGCGGGGTGTGCAGCTCGACACCGAACTTTCGGCCGACGATCTGAAGGTGCTCACCGGACGATTTAAACAGGCCGTAAAAAAACATACAGGCAATGAGTTCCCCTCCGATCCATGGCAACAACTTTGGGGCGCTGTTATGTCGGTATTCGACAGCTGGATGAACGACCGGGCCATTCTCTACCGCAGGCTCAACAAGATACCTGCCGAATGGGGAACCGCTGTAAATGTACAGTCGATGGTCTTTGGAAACATGGGCAGTAATTCGGCTACGGGTGTTGCCTTTACCCGCGATGCCGGTACCGGCGAGAATATTTTTAACGGCGAATACCTGGTTAATGCACAGGGCGAAGATGTGGTGGCCGGTATCCGGACTCCGCAGCAGATTACCCTCGAAGGCTCAAAAAGATGGGCTGAGCTACAGGGAATATCCGAAGAGGAGCGTGCCGAAAAGTACCCCTCGCTAGAAGAGGTAATGCCCACCGTATATGGCGAACTCTTTGCCATTCAGCAAGACCTCGAGAAACACTATCGCGACATGCAGGATATTGAGTTCACCATCCAGGATGGTAAGCTCTGGATGCTGCAAACCCGAAACGGAAAACGGACCGGTGGAGCGATGGTTAAAATTGCCATGGATATGTTGAAGGAGGGAGCTATCGACGAAAAAACTGCTGTTTTACGTGTTGAACCCGAAAAACTTGACGAACTACTCCACCCTGTATTCAAGAAATCGGCTCTGGCTGCTGCAAAACCTCTTACCAAGGGTCTTCCTGCCTCTCCGGGTGCTGCTTCGGGTATGATAGTCTTCTTCGCCGAAGATGCCGAAGAATGGGCAGCTCAGGGTAAACAGGTTATCCTGGTTCGTATCGAAACCTCGCCCGAAGACCTTAAAGGTATGAACGTAGCCCAGGGAATCATGACAGCTCGCGGAGGGATGACCTCGCATGCCGCCGTTGTGGCTCGCGGCATGGGAAAATGTTGTGTATCGGCAGCGAACGGTGCAATTATCGATTACAAGGCAAAAACCCTCACTTTCGAAGAGACTGTTCTCAAAGAGGGTGATTGGATTTCGCTGAATGGCTCTACCGGTTTGGTCTATGCAGGACAGCTGGCCACCGAAGAGGCTACTCTGAGCGGCGACTTTGCCGATTTAATGAAACTGTCTGATCGTTATGCCCGCATGAGTGTTCGCACCAATGCCGACACCCCCAGGGATGCCGTTATTGCCCGTGAATTTGGAGCCCAGGGTATCGGACTAACCCGTACCGAGCATATGTTCTTCGAAGGCGATAAGATCAAAGCCATGCGCGAAATGATTCTGGCAAAAGACGAGGCGGGCAGAAGATCTGCATTGGCCAAACTACTGCCTTTACAGCGTGAAGACTTTGAGGGAATTTTCGAAGCCATGCACGACTTGCCGGTTACTGTCCGGTTACTTGATCCCCCTCTGCATGAATTTGTGCCCCACGATGAAAAGGGACAACGCGAAATGGCTGAGCAGATGGGTATATCTCTTCAGGAGGTTAAGAACCGCGTAGAAGGATTGATAGAACAGAACCCCATGCTGGGTCACCGTGGATGCCGCCTGGGCAACACCTATCCCGAAATTACCGAAATGCAGGCGCGTGCCATTCTGGAGGCCGCCCTTAACCTCAAAAAGAGAGGCATCAAGGCCATCCCCGAAATTATGGTTCCGCTACCCGGTAACCTCTACGAATTTGTGGCGCAGAAAAAGATTATCGACGAAGTGGCCATCCAGGTATTTGCCGAACGGAAAGAGAGCATTTCGTACAAAGTAGGTACTATGATCGAAATCCCCCGTGCAGCGCTCACTGCCAACCGGATTGCCGAATCGGCCGAATTCTTCTCTTTCGGAACCAACGACCTCACCCAAATGACCTTTGGCTTTTCGCGCGATGACGTGGCCAAATTCTTACCTATCTATCTGGAAAAGAACATTCTCAAGAACGACCCGTTCCAGGTGCTCGATCAGAAAGGTGTGGGACAGCTCATCAGTATGGCCACCGTTAACGGCCGTGCTGTACGTCCCGACCTCAAGGTAGGTATCTGCGGCGAACATGGCGGAGAGCCCTCCTCGGTTGAATTCTGCCACCGCATCGGACTCAATTATGTAAGCTGTTCGCCCTTCCGGGTTCCCATTGCCCGTCTGGCCGCCGCACAGGCTGCTATCAAAGGGTGACAATCTCCGCAATTGCCCAAAAATCGAGAGGGTGTCGCATACTGTGCGACACCCTCTTTTTTGGGCTATCCTTCTTTAGCGATTCAGCCACACCTTAAAATCGCGCGAACGTTCGATACTTACAACGGTATCCGAATCGTCTGCAAACGGAGGGGTCAGCTGAAGTTTTAAACGACTTCTCGACCAGGCAACCATACCGGAAATGGAGTCGACCGAAACAATGAGCCGACGATTAATTCTGAAAAATCGGGCGGGATCCAGCTCTTGGGCTAAAGTATCGAGAGAGTGATCTATCGGATAGGATTGGCCGGTAAATAACGATAGAAATACGGATTTCTCCATTGCATAGAAATAGGCAATCTCGCTCACCTCAATCTTTCGGAACCGACTGGCAATTTGTATCAGAAAACGCTTTCTATAAGCCTGCTTCGCTCCCTGAACAAAAGAGAGAAGTTGATCGAAAGGGATAGAAACGGCCAACTTTAACGAGGCAAACTTCTGTAAAGCAATAGCCAACTCCTCTTTTTGAACGGGCTTTAACAAATAGGCTATACTGTTAAGGCGGAAAGCCCGAATGGCGTATTGGTCGTAGGCTGTTGTAAAGATTACCGGAGTGTGCACTACAACCTCTTCGAAGATTGAAAAGCTGATTCCATCCGACAGCTGGATATCCAAAAACAGCAAATCGGCACTATTCATCGACAACCATTTAATCGATTCACGGACAGAATCGAGTTTGGCTACAACCTCCAGGTGTGGTGCTATTTCATGTAACAATCGCTCCAGACGATTGGCGGCCATGGCTTCATCCTCAATGATCAGAACCCTCATTATCACTCTCAATTAAAGGCAATATTGCCACATAGTAATCATTTTCAACAACAAAAAGAGGCGAACAAGTAGAAATCATCAGGTAGCGTTTTTCTAAATTTCGCTGTCCCAAACCGGAAGAGTCCGATTTCGAAAGCTTGGGCTGCATCCTGTTTCGCACAACTAATCCCTCCCGAGAGGAGAATAACTCAATGGCGAGAGGATATTGTTCATTCACAATGTTATGTTTTATGGCATTCTCCAACACAATCTGAAGGGATAGGGGTGGCATAAGACGAGACAACAGTTGCGAAGGCAACTCTATCTTCCATGTCAACGATTCACCGTGACGAACCTGCTGCAATAGAAGATAATCGTGAGCAAACCTCAACTCCTCCTCCAAGGTTACAACCTGCTTCTCGATAGAATCGAGCACATAACGATATATCGACGAAAAACCATTCAGAAACTTTTGCGCCTTCTCGATATCCTCTTCTATCAATCCCGAAAGAACGGCCAGGCTGTTAAACATGAAGTGTGGATTAATCTGGCTTTTCAGCACTTCGAACCGAACCTGCGATAACTCCTGTTCTAATAACCGTGCTTTTCTATCGGCTCTGCAACTATCGAGAAAGAAGATCCATCCTTCAAGAATCCCCATCAAGAAAATATTAACGGCCGAATACATCAGTGCATTGTACAACAATACCAGCCAAAGTGTTTCGCTATAGGGGGTCAGGAAGTGAGCAAAAAGGGTAATACCCAGCGAAACAAACGAGCCACACAATACCGCGAAGGAAAACTGCAGGCAAACACGGGTCAGAAGGCTATTTTCCCACGGGAAAACCCGATTAAGCCAACCTATAAAAAGCAGATCAGGGAGTGCAACACATATTCCACCCAACCAACTCAATAGCGTTCCACGAAGAAGCCGCAAGAGGAAATGCGACAAATTATAGAGGGGATAAAAGCCGCTAAGATGGTTATAGATAATCACAACCATCTGAACGCTCAGTGCAATACCCAAAAGCAAAAGCAATAACCTTTGCGCGGGAATTGCCAATAGTGGTTTACGAACCTTCTTGATTAAAGCACTATATCTCCCCATAAGCCATAGCCCTACTGGTGATTAGAAACGTTTAAGCAGCCCCACGCTTATGGATATCTCCCGTAGATCGACAGGAGTGGCCAGGCCGCTGTACTTCATATCTTTCGAAAAGTGATTCATCAAAACTCCCGGAGTCAGGCTCCAAGCCGATCCCAAACTAAAATCGAGTCCGGCTCCCAATTGCCATCCCGGTCCATGATGGGTATCCGCAATGATATCTTCGTCGGTTTCGGCCTCAATATGGCTATAGAGTCCTCCGGCTCTAACATAGCACGATACAGGCAGTTGGCCTATGGGATGCGTAAACTGTATGCCCAAACGATATCCTGTTTCCATAAAATGAACATCGTCTCCCACAAACGACTTGTCCACAGAATAGCATCTAAAACCCCAGCCGGTGTATACCCCAAGATGGGGCAAGAAGCGATAGTGTAAAATAAGATCACTACCCAGCCCCGTACTCACCGAAGCGCCTCCCGGCTTTTCCAAAGTAAATGAGGGGCCCATACTCAGTTCGACACCAAAACGAGACACTTTTTCCTGTGCAAAACAGGATACACCAATCCAATAAATCAACGCTGTTAAAATACATACTTTTGTTTTCATTTGCTCTATCATCCTTAATGGGTTTTTTGTGCCGGCAAAAGTAGCTGCAGCCCGGAGGTAGAGCAAAGAAAAGATGACCATCGTGTTAAATGGTGCGACAAACGCGATAAACAACCGATGAGGAGAATCTGAGAGTATAATCAGTCGATATCGAGCAGACTTTTTCCCGAATCTTTTAGCAGTTGTAAAGACCATTTGGCAATGACAACCGAGCTGATTACAGCCCCAACGGCATCCATCCATACCAGATTCCAAACCATAGCACAGGCAAGGCCCACAATGGCAGAAATACTGGTAAGGGCATCGGCCAACACATGCAGATAAGCCGCCTTAATGTTATGATCTGAATCCGCCCTCTTATGGTGCAATAGTGCCGCGCTCAATAAATTCACACCCAACCCGATGAGGGCCACAATCAGGGCTTCGCGGTATTGGATGGTAACCGGATTGAGTAGTCGTGAAATGGCTTCTACCAGAATAAAGAGCGAAAAAAGGAGTAAAAGTAAACCGCTGCTGTAACCCGAAAGCGAAAGAATTTTGGAAGCGTTACCACCAAAAGAGCCCGAAGAGGAGAGCCTCCGGATGGCGATATAGGCCACCCAGCTGAGTCCGATGGCCAAGACATGCGAACCCATATGGATGCCGTCCGAAAGGAGGGCCATTGATTGGGTAGAGAGGCCGAAAACAATCTCAACAACCATAACAATGGCAGCAAGAAGTACTACCCACTTCACCTTATGCTCGTGATTGCTCATTAAGAACGAAATTTATTGAGCCTCAATGATTTTAGTTCACATCCGCTGCAACCGGTGCAGTCGCCACAACCCGGCTCTTTTTTGGCAACCCTGGCTCCAAAAAGAGGTCGAACCGCAAAAAAGAGGGCCAGTGCCACAATTACATATACCGCATACTCTTGAAACATTATCCTGATTTTTAGATAAACAGTTGCCCGATCTGGTACGTAAGAAAAGCCACCAGCCAGGCTACACCGGTAGTATATACCATAACAAAAAGTGCCCACCAAAGGTTCGCCTCCTTACGGATGGCTGCAATCACTGCAATACAGGGAAAATAGATGAGCACAAAAAGCATCAACCCATAAGCCACCAGCGGCGAAAAAACCTTCTCGCCTTTGTGCACTCCCTGCGCATAAACCTGCTCCCGAAGTTTCTCCTGCAAACCATACTCCTCATCGCCCGTTAAATGAGTCTGATATAGAACCCCCATAGTGCTCACCACAATCTCCTTAGCTGCAAGGCCGGTAATGATACTCACCCCGATTTTCCAATCGAATCCAAGGGGTTTGATGATCGGCTCCACATAATGGCCCATTCTTCCAATGTAGGATTGCTCCTGTTGCTCGGCGTGCATTGCCAGTTGAAGCCTGCCGGTCTCGGCAGCCTTTACACTGTCGGGAAGAGAAGTTTGCGAGGCAATCAAGGCAATCTGTTGCTCCCAGTTCTGCGAAAACTTCACCTCACGCGGGAAGTAGCTTAACGCCCAGATCAAGATAGAAGCCATGAGAATCACGGTTCCCATCTTGCGCAGATATTGTACCCCCTTATGCCACATGTGTAGTGTGGTATTCCGAAGTGTGGGAATACGGTAGGGTGGGAGTTCCATCACAAACGGGACATCTTTTGCCGCAAAAAAGAGCCGTTTCAGCAGAAGACCGGATCCCACAGCAAGAAGAATACCGGCAAAATAGATACTTACCAGAACCAATCCCTGATTCTCGGGAAAGAAGGCCGAGATTAACAACACATAGACAGGCAAACGGGCACTGCACGACATAAACGGAATCAAGAGCATAGTAAGAACCCGGTCTTTGCGGTTTTCGAGCGTCCGGGTAGCCATAATCGCAGGCACATTGCACCCAAAACCCATGATGAGGGGAATAAATGACTTCCCGTGCAACCCAATCTTGTGCATCAACCTATCCATGATAAACGAAGCACGTGCCATATAGCCCGAATCCTCCATAAAGGAGATAAAGAAAAAGAGAATCAGGATGTTAGGAAGGAAGATAATCACTCCCCCAACTCCTCCTATTATCCCATCGCTGAGCAGATCCTGTAAAGGGCCCTCCGGAATGAGTTGTTCTACCCAACTCCCCAATAGCCCCACTCCCGCTTCGAGCCAATCCATAGGATAGCTCCCCACAGAGAAGGTGACTTGAAACATAAGCCACATAAAGAAGATAAAGAAGGGGAACCCCCACAATTTGTGGGTCAGAATGCCATCAATCCGGGCCGTCTGTTTACGGGTATCCTCAGGACCCGGGCGAAACGTTTCGCCCAGCGCTCCGGCAATAAAACCATACTTGGCATCGGTGATAATGGTTTCGCTCTTCTCTTTGTAAGCCTTCTCTAAACGGGCCATTTCCGCATTCGAAGCTGCCAAAATCTCGGCAAAATTCGGACATTCGGCCAACTGCTTCCGCGTTGCCTTGTCGTTTTCCAGCAGCTTAATAGCCAGATAACGGGGAGAGTAAAAATCGGTAACCGAGCTATTCTTCTCAATCAGACGCTGAATATACGATATTGCCTCTTCCAGATCGGCGCCATAATGGATATTAACATGGCGCACAGTGGGGTCCTTATCCTCGTATACATCAATAATCTTATCGAACAGATATTCTAACCCTTTGCCCTTCGAAGCTACGGTAGGAACAATGGGGATCCCGATCATACTTCCCAGGGTGTGCCTGTCTATCCGAGCCCCGGTTCGCAACAGCTCGTCATACATATTCAGAGCCAATACCACCCTGATATTCATATCGATAAGCTGAGTGGTAAGATAAAGATTCCTTTCCAGATTCGACGCATCTACCACATTCACCACCACATCGGGACTCTTCTCGGCAATATGCTTCCGGACAAAGAGCTCCTCGGGGGTGTAGTCGGTAATGGAGTAGGTGCCCGGCAGATCGACAATCCGAAAGGTGTAGTCACCTCGCTTAAAAGTAGCCTCCCTGGCATCGACTGTTACCCCACCATAATTCCCTACATGTTCGTGCGATCCGGAGGCCAGATTGTAAAGGGTTGTCTTGCCGCTGTTGGGATTGCCCACAAGCGCCACATTAATTACCTTCCCCTTTTCGCCGGCACTCTTACGGAGCAGATCCTCAAAAAAAGTTCTATTGCTATTTGGGTTCACCACTCCTTCGGCCTGTTCGGGCAAAACCACCTCCACCAACTTAGCCTCCGATCTGCGAAGGGTTACATTGTAATCCATTATCTGGTACTCAACGGGGTCGAGCAGCGGAGCGTTCTTAATGACCTTTACCTTCTTTCCCCTCACAAAACCCATCTCGGTGATTCGTTTACGGAAAGCCCCGTGCCCCATCACTTTTACAATGACCCCCTCCTCACCTGTCTTGAGGTCGCAAAGAGGTATCTGTTTTACTACTATCGGTTCCATCGATTCCCTGCTAAAAGTTGAATCCCATCCGCAGAAGAGCTGCCCATACATTCGGTAAGGCAAGGTCGGTTCCCGCAGGGTGTATTATATATTGCATATCCGGCTGAATAAAGAGGTGATGGCCCAAATAGGCCTTGTAGGTCAATTCCAACGCCGTTTCGCATCTTGCCCCGGATTGATACATACCGGCATGAGCCAGGGCTATCCCCCACTCATCTTCGCTGCGCGATGGTAACCATCCTATAAAATGTAAACCTGCCCCCACATAATAACTATTACGGTTCTTCGACACCGGACTCACGCTGGCATGAACAAAGGCAG
>JBFWIG010000055.1:0-10666 GCA_050256115.1 Bacteroidales bacterium
AGGTGAGCAGCACCTTAACCGGCGCATCGGCCGTTTTCATCTCGTCAACTGCCACCTGTTGCCCCTTGTTATAACCCACCGCCTTAAGCACTCCGGGTGCAAAATCGACATCCCACACGCGGGGAGCCAGATTAGCGTTGATAGGCAGCTTCCCTTTCGACTCACCATTCAGGAAGAGCTCTACCTCCTCGCAATTGCTAAACACCGAAACCCGACCAATGTCGTAGGTGCCCATATCGGCAGGCGTCCAATCCATCACATCCTTACCTTCGCCGGCATTCCCATCCTTGCGAACCATCTTCACCATGGGTTTGTCGCTCCACCAACTCTGCCGCTGATACCCAAGAGGACGCCAGAAAGCGTTGCGGTCTAGCAGTGCTGTACCCCAACCCACATTGGGCCAGCGCTGACCTTCGCCCAGGTACTCCAAACCGGTCCAGACATACTGCCCGGCATGGAAAGCGTTGTCGCGGGCCAACAGCCACGAACGGGCATCGTGCACATTCTCGGTAGAGATAATCTTCCGACCCGGTTTGGCCTTCCAGGCGGCAATGATCTCGTCGTCGCGATAGTTCTGGCCAATCACATCGAGCAGCTCCGAAAACCCGTTGGTGTACACCTGCATCATAGCGGGATTAAAGAGCGCCATCGTAATAGGACGGGTGGGGTCGAGTAGACGAATCAGATCGCGCTGGTTTATCAGATCCTGTCGCCCCCGCTCAGAGTTGAGACGGTCGCGGATCTCATTGCCCACACTGTAAATCACAATACTGGGGTGATTGCGGTCGCGCATTACCATGGCGCGCGTATCTTTATCCCACCACTCCCTGAAATAGAGGTTATATCCCTTCTCCCCTCTGGGCTTGGCGGCAGTCCAGGTGTCGAAACTCTCGTCCATCACCAAAAAGCCCATCTGGTCGGCCAAATCGTAGAAAACAGGATCCATAGGATTATGCGAAACCCGGATGCCATTCACCCCGATGGTTTTTAAAATTTCGAACCGACGACGCCACACCTCGGCAGGCACAGCACTCCCCACAGGGCCGCCGTCGTGATGCAGACAAACCCCTTTAATCTTTACACTGCGTCCGTTGAGATTAAAACCGGTTTCCGATTCAAAACGGGCATCACGAATTCCGAAGGTATTCACCATATCATCTACCACCTTCTTCCCCGAACGAACCGTTGTAACCGCCTTATAGAGATGGGGAGTATCGAGATCCCAAATCTTGGGCGAAGCCACTGCAATCTCCTGCGTACAGAGGGCCGTATCGCCGGCAGCCACAGTAATCGCTTTGCGATCGGACAAAAAGGTTTTTCCATCGGCATCCGACACCACCGTCTGCACCGTAACCTTAGCCGCTTTGGCCGACTGGTTTACCACCGACGACTGCGCCGACACCGTTGCCTGCTGCGGAGTAATAGAGGGTGTGGTGATAAAAACGCCCCAATGCTCCAGATGGACAGGATTTACCGATACCAAATATACATGGCGATAAATGCCACATCCGGTATACCAGCGCGACGCCGGCTGAACCGAATTGTCGGCCCGTACCGCAATACGATTGGGGTTCGAAGCGCCAAAAGTGACCTTTCCGGTGAGTTCATACTCAAAGCCCGAGTATCCATAAGGCCGATGACCCAGATGTTGCCCGTTTACCCACACATCGCTGTTGGCCATTACCCCGTCGAACCGGATAAAGAGACGTTTCCCCTTTTCGCCGGCAGGAATCACCAAATCCTTACGATACCAACCGATACCGGTAGGCATAAAACCGCCGCCCGATGCGCTGGGGGCATTCTGATCGACAGTTCCCTCAATACTCCAATCGTGGGGCAAATTCAACGTACGCCATGAGGCGTCGTCGTAGGCGGGCTCTTTGGCGTTCTGGTCGTCGCCCTGGAAAAAGTTCCAATTGGCATCAATGAGCGTCTCCTTCCGCACCTCCTGACCCTGCAGAGAGGAAATAGTCATTGCGGCAAGCAAAAAGGCAATACAAGTGTGTAGCAAGGGAAATTTCATGGCAAAAAGAGATAAAGTGAGGAGAACAAGTGATGAACTCAACAAATGTAGGAAATTATCGAGCTATGATACAAGCGGTTTTCACGATTTTTCGCCAACCTGAATAGACAAGTTATCCACAAAATTTAAACCATCTGATTTGGGGCCTGTCTATTAAGCAACCCTCATCCCGATACTATGAACCCCATTACTTCTATCCTGTTGTATGGCAGGCCACTGCTTGTGCCACTCTGCCTGTTGGGCGGCCTGATCACTCTAAACGGTCAAAATCGCTTCAACAACTCCAACCTCCCCATTGTCCAAATTGAAACGGAGCGCCGCGCACTCAACGCGGAACAAAAGAGTGCCGGCAAGATGCAGATCCTCTTTCGGGGCGAAGGAGAACGAAACGCCATCACCGATACAGAATACGCGTATGAAGGGCCCATTGCGATAAAATACCGGGGCAAGAGTTCGCTCAACTTTGCCCAAAAACAGTATGCTTTGGAGACCCGCGATTCGGCGGGCGAAAACCTAAACGTCTCGTTGCTGGGAATGCGCAAAGAGAACGACTGGGTACTCTATGCTCCCTACAACGACATCTCGATGATTCGCAATGTGTTTGCCTACGCCCTCTGGAGCGAGATGGGCCATTGGGGCCCGCGTACGCGGATGGTTGAGCTGCTGCTCAACAACGAATACCAGGGCGTTTACCTGCTGATTGAGTCTATTAAGGTTGACAAAGGGCGCGTCAACATCGATAAATTAAAACCCGACAACAGCTCCGGCACCGAACTCACCGGAGGATACATCCTGAAGATCGACGAGCCCGACCGCGACGACCACTACTTTGTTTCGAAGGTTGAGGGGCTCTTCGGCACCGCCCGGATGGCAGCCATCGGGCCCATGGGTGGACCCGGTGGCAAAGCAACACCTGGAGGATATGGTATGCCGATGCCGTACGGTTATCCCTCACCGTACGGATTTCCGGCACCATACGGCTATCCGGGAGGGTACGGCACACAGCCCCCTATGCAGCCGGGCACATTTCCCGGAGGAAATTATCCGGGCGGTCCAATCCCTGGAGGCGCTTTTCCCGGCAGCAAAACACCGGGCGGTAAAGGACCCGGCGGAACCCTCGAAGGAGCCATGGGAGGCGCAATGGGTGGCATGGGAGGCATGATGCAGGGATTGATGGGGGGCCGAAATACCATCAAGTGGGTGGTTCACTACCCCAAAGCAGAGAATCTTCATCCCGAACAGGCCGCCTACATCCAAACCTACATCGACAACTTGGAAGCGCTCTTTCAATCCCACAGCTATTGCGACACCATTAACGGGTACCGGAAATATATCGACCTCCCCTCTTTTGTAGACTACTTCATCCATACCGAACTAAGCATGAATGCCGACGGCTACAAAAAGAGTACCTACTTTTACAAAGAACGCGACTTATACGACGGAACCAACGGGAAACTCTTTGCCGGACCTGTATGGGACTACAACATAGCTTTTGGCAACTGCAACTTCTGCAACGGCAACCTCACCGACGGCTGGGCCTACGAAGGTTGCACCACCCTTCCCCTCCCCGCCTTTTGGCAACGGCTCGTTGATGACCCCGCCTTTATGGATGCCGTCAAGCGTCGTTACCGTTCGCTACGTCAAACCGCGCTGAGCACCCAAGCCATCACCCAATTCATCGACAGCTGTGCCCGCCATCTGGACGAAGCCCAGGTCCGACACTTTGCCAAGTGGAACCAACTCCTCAACGGCCGCGACCTCACCCTCGCCTCCTTCTCGGCTTACACCGTTTCGAGCTACCCCGAAGAGATCGCCACCCTAAAAACCTGGCTCAAAAAGAGACTTGCATTTCTGGATAGAGAGTGGGACTATTGGTGAATGGTGAATGGTGAATGGTGAATGCTTTAATAAAGGGATAGGACTCTCATGCATCGCGCTGACGCGCAAGTGCTCAAGTGCATCGAAGCGCGAACGCGCTTCAAGAGCTATAACCAATAACAGATACGCGTAAGCGCGGATGAGACAGAGTAATGTTTTTTTGCGCGAAGCGCAGCATTAGAGCACTAGAGCACTGCGCGTCAGCGCATTCACCATTCACCATTAAAAAAGTAGAATTTGTGTACATTCGTATCCGGCACTGTAAGCATTACGCCACTCAATCCCATAGGCATATTGCCATTCATGTAAAACGCCCTTATGTCTGTTTCGTGTCCGTTTTCTTCCGTAGAGTATCTGCAGGGTTTATCGAATATCGGGGTAGTAGATATTCACCCCTATTTGCCCTTCTCTGTTTTGCGGCGCACGATTCCCGGCACACGTTATCAGGATGGCGTAGGGCCCTGGCCCTATCGGTGGATCTCGCACGAGTCGGATATTGAGGTGTTCCGGGAGGGGTTCCGTCATCTGGTTACTTTATGCGTTGTAACGCATCCCGGATGGGAACCCTCTGCATCACTAGCCGAGAAGGTGAATATCAGGCCTTTAAAGGCGCATTATGGCTACAATCCGGAGATGCCGGCACCCGCGTTAAGCAAAAGGGCCCGAAAAAGGCTTGCGGTTGCCGAACGTAACGGCCGGTTCGAAATGATCTCTTCTACCCAAGAGCAGCTTGTTATTGTAGAGGCCTACGAAGAGCTGGTAAAGCGTCGACAGCTTACCGATGGATTTTTCGACATGCCAAAGAGCCACATGGCCTCCATAGCCCGAATTAAGGGATCACTCTTTTTTCGGGTTAACAACGCGCAGGGGTTGGGAGCCATTGCCTGTGGGGTAATCATTGGCGAATTTCTGCAGATGCTGCATATCATTCCCACCGAATATGGATTAACCTGGAATGCTGCCTATCTGATGATGTTTGGGCTTCAAAACTATGTGCGCCGGCATAATCTAACGCTTCTTACAGGCGGAATGCCTGCAGGCGGATCGGCAGGTTTGCAGATCTTTAAGCAGAGATGGACAAACACCAGCTACCCGGTGAATATGCTTTGCATTTGTAATGATCCGGTCACAGCCGGGATGCTCACAGAAAAATTGGGTTACAACGCTGACTATTTCCCCAACTACCGTCATGGTTAAACTATTCCGACTCTTTATTTTACTGCTCAGTCGTTATCTGAGCCTGGGAAGGCCTCAATTTCTGATTGTTGCACCAGCTTACACACATCGAAGCGCAGGAATTCGGGCACTCTATCGTCTTTGTCACCATCTGAATGAGTGCGGTTATCCTTCGGCGGTAATCCCCATGCCGGGGAATTATATAGGGAACTATTCACCATGGCATGTATATGGATTTAAAGGAACGATAGGTAATGAAATCGTTATCTATCCCGAAATCATCTCCGGCAATCCTTATAAGGCAACCCGAGTGGTGCGATGGGTTTTGAACAATCCGGGCTTACTCGGCGGAGAGACCACTTATGCAGATAGCGAAATGGTATTTGTATATGACCCGCAAAAGCTTCCCATTGTAAACAAGGCCATAACAACCCCCATCGGGCCGGAACGTCTGCTTTGGGTAGGCGTGGTCGATCCGGAGATCATCTATCCTGACCCAGGCGTGGAAAAGCGCATCGATTGCAGTTTTTCGCATAAGGGAGATGCCCTAAGCAAACAATTTCCGCTCCACCCTTCCCTAGGCGTACAACGAATTGAGGATATAACCCCCGACGCATCCTCGTTGGGAGAGGTACTGCGAAAAACCAGGATTCTCTATTCGTACGATCACTACAGCAACCTCTTGCGCGAAGCGGCGATATGCGGTTGTGAGGTTCGGACCATTGACGCAAAGGGCGTTTGGCACAATCCGGAGCATTGCAATTGTGCGCTCAATATTGTTTGGCCGCCCAACTTTCGGGAAATCTACAAAACGCAGTTTTACGACAGCAGCATAGTGCATCCATTCATCGCACAATTACCGGTGAGCTGGTTGAATTACAAAAAGAGCTGGTATTGGCATTTGATGCATACCTTCATCAAAGTATCAAAAAAGTACTATCTTCGTTCATGCAAGAAGTGATACGATAACTGAACATCCCTGCCAAATAACCTTAGCAGGGATTTACCATTCTATCCCTAAACATCTTAAACTCCCATAAACATTACCATTCCCTATAACCTCGATTTTGTCAATGTAGTGGCCTCCTTTCTGGAGGAGTTGGGGGCCTGTTACGGTGCCGATGCAGCCGAAAAGCAACGGTTGCGTCTGATTGGCGAAGAGGCTTTCTCGTTTATTCTGGTTGGGATCCCCAATCAGGATTTCTCCGAAATGTTCCATTTGCAGTGCACGGAGATGGAGAGTGGCTTGTTGTTATCTTTTTCCAACCATGGTCGGCCCATGAATGTACGCGAGGTAAAAGAGTTTTCGGTCGACGATCTGGAAGGAACTGCCGACGGGCTTTCGCTCAAACTGCTTCGGGGGCTTTGCCACGAGCTGTCGTTTCGGAACTTGGGGCGCGAAGGTTGGGAGTTGGTCATCGAATATAAACTCAAGCACTTTAAGCAAATATTGGGCGAAAACGATGGCTCGGCCGAAGGGACCAAACCCGATATTTCGTACGACTTTACCATCCGCCCCACTGCCTATAACGACATCCCCGGAGTGATCAATCTGGTTTACAACACCTATCGATACTCTTACGCCAAACCCTTTGCTTACGATCAGGATCTCTTTCAGGAAGAGATCACCTCGGGGAGGTTGCTCTCTCTGGTGGTTGTTACTCCCAACGGGAAGATTATCGGGCATCAGGCGGTAATGCTCGAAAGCCCCTATCTGGGCGAAATAGGGATGGCCATGGTCGATCCTCAGTATCGAAAAAGCAGGGCCTTTATCCTCTTAAAGAGAGCCACACTGGAGGCGATTACGCAGAGCTATCCCGATCTCACCATCTTTGTAAGAACCGTGACTTCGCACAAAGCTAGCCAGGCCTTTATGTCGGGGTTTACCATTAGTATGTTGGAACTGTCGGTAGCTAACAACTTGTCGTATGTGGGCATGAACACCAAAGGAAATACGCGCGAAAGTGCTGTATATGGGTTTATTACCCTGGCCGAACAGAAAACGACTTCCCAAATTTTTGTGCCTGCCGAGCACTTCGAGATGATTGGCTCCCTGTTGCACAACTCCTGCTTCCCGGTTACGATAGAAAAAAATACGGGCAACTTTGAAGAAGAGGTGTCGCTGTTCAAAACCATCAAAGACAAAAGTCATCACCACGCTTTCTTGCATTTTCGAACACCGGGAACCGATTTTGCCACGCTGCTTCGAAAGCAAACCAGGATGTTACAACAGGAGGATATGATTACCCTCTATGTCTCGCTGCCCACGCATACCAATCAGTCTAAACAGCTCGACCGGATATTGATGGAAAACGGCTATTTTTTCAGTGGCTTACAAAAGAACTCCGATGGGAATTGGGACCTCTATTACACCAATCTGCTTACGCAGAAGTTCAGCTTCGATGACCTGCAACTCTTTAGTCCCAAATCGGTAGAGTTGAGCAACTATATGAAAGCGCTCTACTATCAGCTTGTAGAATAGAGGCATAATAAATTGCAAAACGCAATAAATCAAGAATTTAAACCATACAAACCCCCTACAGCCATTTAGATAGTACTATCCAGATGGCCACTCCCACTCCGCTCAGGAAGGCAATCCCGGAATGTTTTTTCTCTTCGCCTCGAGCTTCGGGCAGAAGATGAGCCGCCGAAATGTAGATAAGTACACCTGAGACAAAACCCAGCATCAGCCCCAATGCATCTTCATTGAGTTGATCTATCAGCGGGTATGCCAAAAAAGCACCCAAAGGAGTGGTTAACCCGGCTACCAGGAATGCATATACAATAGCTCGCTTTTCGCTTACCCCCCCCTTTAAAAAGAGCGTATACGTGATAATCCCTTCGGCAAATTCATGTATTACTAAACCGGTTGCAGCCAGAAACCCGGCCAAAATACTAATGCTAAAAGTAATGGCGTAGATTACCCCATCAATAAAAGAGTGAATGGCCAATCCTTCGGCAGCCACAATCCCAAAGGCCAATACCTCCTTCTTGGTCAGCTTCTTAATCAGATTGTTAGAAAAAAACATAAAGAGAAATCCCACTAAAGCCATGCTTCCGGCATAGAAATTTTTCTCAATGGCTTGGGGCAATGCCAACATCAATGGCGTAGAGATCAACACACCGGCAGCAAAACAGATAAAATAGGGCTTCGATCGTAAAGCCCATTCTTTGTATGTATACAAGATAAAAATCCCCAATCCATTGACCAGGGCGGCCAACACGGCAAAGAGTGCAATCCATGCAAATGTAGTGGAACCGGTTTCGTTCATATGCTCATCAATGAATCGCATCCATAGGACAAACTTTTTCACAAGCCCGGCAACCGATGCAGAGCTCAGGATTGATAACCGCCTTATCCTTCACCACCGAAATGGCCCCAGCCCTACACACATCAATGCAGGTACCACAGCCCACACACTCATCAGAGTTCACTTCCGGAAGAATTTGCTTTACCTGCAACCCCGCCAAGGGGGCAATCTTTCCAACAGCACTCTCTTTCTTGGGTTCTATACTCATGGAGGAGTCAATGCCTCCTCTTACCAATGGAATATGACAATAAGGGCACATAGCCATCCTACACGGAACTCCCTTTCGATGAGAAAGAGAAAACCCACATTTGGCACAAACACAAAACTGTGCTACGTTGCCATTACCCGCTCCACTTTGTCTGTTCCAACCTTGTTTCATCACAATACCTTCTCCTTTAGTTCGAACATATTACCACTCTTATCCCATAAAAAACAGGTTGTATGTTGCGGGCCTTTTTTTACGAAGCACCTGTAACCGAGACATTTGGCCTGATCGGCGAGATCAGCAAGATGGGGAATATCCATGCAAACATGCGTGAATCGCTTGCATTCCCCTTCCAAATCGATAAACAACTCTAACTTCAGCTGTACTCTCTCCATTACAAAGACTTCGACAGGTTTTTCAACACCAAAAATGGTTTGCAGCACCTCCTCCGAATTCAACGTAAAATGGTAACATTGGCCAAATTGCAAAACAGTTTCATAAAAATCGGCAATCTCCGAAAACGTTTTAATCGACAAGCCTATATGTTGTAACATCGCATCTTCTTTTTTATTGCAACTCACTAAAACCATTTATAAAACAAGCAACAGCAATGCATGCAAGAGTGTGCCGGTAAGCGCAACGGTAAACAGCATGATAAAGGTTAGTTTACCCATATCCCACAGCGACAATTCCTTTACTAAGACAGAAAAAGTAGCAATACAGGGAAAAAACATCGACAATAGTACCGAAGCAACCACCAACTGATGAAAGGTGAGTTGCAAAGGAATTAACATACCCACCGCCAAATCTTTTCGCAAAAAACCCATAATCAAGGCTCCTGCAGCCTCGCCCGGCAACCCGAATAATTTATCGAAAAGAGGAGCCACAAAACGACTTATCCCCTGCATAATCCCAAACGAATAGAGAATGTTCACCAACAGCACCCCCAGTAACACAAAGGGCACCGCCTCCTTCACAAACCACTTAAAGCGCATCCATATTTTCTTGGCTACCCCAGGCAAATAAGGCACACGATAAGGCGGTATCTCCAAAAAGAGTTCCGGAGAATTTCCCTTAACAAACCGTTTAAGCAGACTTCCCAATAGAAGCCAAACTACAAAAAGCGTAGAAAACACAATCCCAAGCCCTGCAATGCCATATTTTCCTAAAAGCCCAAACAGCATGGCCTGCATAGCCATACAAGGAATGGTAATGGAGAGTAAGGTTGCAGCAATAAAACGTTCTTTACGGGTCTCTAAAATCCGGGTAGCCATTGCTCCGGGCACATTACACCCAAAACTTAAGAGCATAGGAATAATTGCCAAACCATGCAATCCCACCTTATGCATCAAATTGTCTACCATCACGGCAACTCTTGGCAGATAACCCGAGTCCTCCAGAAGCGCCAACACAGAAAAAAAAGCCACTACATAAGGCATTACCGCACCTATCGGAACATAGATTCCGGTAGTTAACAGACCAAAAGATTGCCCATAGTCAATCTTACCCTGTAACAGTTCTCCAATGAAAATATCGTGTAATGCCCTGTGATTTTGCAACATGTCCGATACACGCAACATCAGGGGTTGCCATATCTGTTCAAAGAAAGGGTCTGTAAGAAACTGAATAATTCCCTCGCCAATGAACCGAATCAGCACAAAAACAGACAAAAGCACCCCTATCAATAAAGGGATGCCTGTAAGAGGTTTGATAGAGGCATCGCGTAACTTCTCAGCAAAGGAGTGCTTCTTGGCCTGAATAGTTTGGACTCTTTCTACAATTCTCCCAATCTCATTCCACCGCTGAGAATCATCGAAGGTAAAAGGAGACACGGTGGCCTCATCAATTCGGGCAACAAGTGCTTTAATCCCCTCGCCGGTCAATGCACACGTAGGAAGACAAGGTAAACCCAACTCTTTTTGCAGTTGATCCACATTGAGTGTAATGCCTCGATGATGCGTCTCATCAAAAAGGTTCAACACAATGAGCATGGGCTTTCTGAGTGCAATTAATTGAAGCGTCAAATTCAAATTACGCTCCAATTGGGTGGCATTGATCACTTGAATCATGAAA
>JBFWIG010000056.1:0-10642 GCA_050256115.1 Bacteroidales bacterium
CCGTCCGTCGGCAAGCTGATTGATGGTGCGAACGCCATTATCGGAGAGCCCGTGATGACTGTTAATGGGCGAAAAGATGAGCGCCTCTCCGGCAAAAACCGGAGCGTTAACGAGCAATAATAGGAGAGAAAACAGCCAATGCATACGATTTCTGCGTGAAATGCGAATTTAGCAATAATTAAACGTAGAGTACGCTTCTGTTAGCAACATCTCTTATAATGGAATCAACATTTGTGATCAACCGTTCTTTGGGGTAATTTTACATTTACCTTCTGAAAGTCTCCATTATGAATTGATGATTACAACGACCCTGTTTTCACTCTGTTTTCAGTTACTATGTATGCAGCCATCAGCCGATAGCAACATAACCTCTTTGAGGGGTTATGCCGATGTGGTTGTCTATGAAAACGGATATGTAGCAGTGGGTGAAGATGGGCAGTTGCATCAACTCTCGGCTCAGGGCTCCTTGCAAAAGAAGTTTTCAGTGCCCGATCTCTCGTTGGTCACAGCCGTGTCGTCTAGCAAGGGTGTGATGGCCGCTTCGACATCAGGCCGGATTATTCATCTTGGTTCAGATGGAACCCTAAACCGGATCGATGCTCTGGAAGGAGAGTCGATCGCTTGTCTGGCCTGGTTAGACGCATTAATCATGGTTGGATCTACGGACGGAAAGTTATATTGTGGATCGAAAGATATTGATTTTCAAGAAATTAACCTTTCATTAAAAGGCATTATTACAGCGCTTTCGGCCAACTCTGATCGTTGTTATGGCGTTACCAATCGGGGTGAAATCATCTCCACCCAAAACGGAAAAACGTGGAAAGTTTTCGATTTTGACAAGGAGTATAAGGGATATTATAAATCTGTGCAGTTCACTGCGGTTCTGGTGTCGGAAAAGGGTATAGCCGTTGCGGGGATAAACGAAGAGGGGCACCCCGTATTTTATCACTCAGCAAAGGGGCAGGTATGGATCGAAACCCCGCTTTCTTACAGTAACCACGAGGGTGCAATGCATAGCCTCGAGGCAACCCCCAACGACATCTATTTCGATTCGGAAAATCAAACCTATTATCTGGCCTGCACAGAAGGCTATCTGATGATTCTTCCTTCCTGTAACCAATGCCACCAACTCATCAAACTACCAACCACATCGCTTAGAGCTGTTTCGGGCAACAGCCAATCAATCCTGGTTGCCGGCACCAACGCATTTCTCCAATCCTTCACCCCCATAACCTTCCCCTAACATTAACCAAAAGAGCACTATAGCACCATAACAGAACCATTTCGCGCGTCAGCGCAGCACTTGAAGCGCGATGTGCTTCGATGCGCCAGACCGCCAGAGCATTAGAGCATTAGAGCACCTGCGCGCAGCGCATTCACCATTCACCATTCACCACTAACCACTAACCATTATTACTATACTATGCAAAAAAAACTCGTCACATGGAGCATCTTGGTATCGGCTTGCCTCGTGCTCCTGGCATTCTCGCCAATCGGGAAAAGGGCTGCTAAGCCCATCTACCTGAACACAGCTTACTCCTTTAAAGAGAGGGCTGCCGACTTGGTTTCGAGAATGACACCCGAAGAGAAACAGAGTCAATTGGGCAATACAATGCCCCCTATTCCCCGACTGGGAATAAACCACTACGACGTGTGGGGCGAAGCCTTGCACGGCATAATGGGTCGCAATAACAACAGCGGCATGACGGCAACTTCATTCCCCAACAGTGTGGCGGTTGGTGCAACCTGGGATCCCGAATTGATTCGACGCGAAACCGAGGTTATTGCCGATGAGGCCAGAGGCTTTAACCACGATCTGATTTTTACGCTCACCTATTGGTCGCCGGTGATTGAGCCGGCGCGCGATCCCAGATGGGGTAGAACCGCCGAAACCTTTGGAGAGGATCCCTTCCTGGTTACCCAGATAGGAAAAGGTTTTATTCAGGGGTTGATGGGCGATGATCCGCTCTACCTGAAAGCGGTGCCCTGCGGAAAACACTATTTTGCCAACAATACCGAATACAACCGTCACAACGGAAGCGCCAACATGGATAACCGCGATATGCGCGAGTTTTATCTCTTTCCTTACCGGACGCTGATTCGCGACTATAAGCTTCCCTCCATCATGACCGCCTACAGCGCGGTTAACGGAGTGCCTGTTTCGGCCAGCAAGTATCTGGTTGATACGATAGCCCGAAAGGTGTACGGTTTGGATGGGTATGTTACGGGCGACTGTGGCGCCATCGATGATATTGTGCGTGGCCACAGATTTGTGCAGAGCAACGAAGAGGCTGCCGCTTTGGGAATTATTGCCGGGGTAGATACCGATTGTGGCGGAGTTTACCAGAACAATGCCCTCTCTGCCCTCGAAAAGGGATTACTGACCCAGGGCGATATCGACAAAGCGCTGGTGAATATCTTTACCACCCGTATGCGCATTGGAGAGTTCGATCCCAAAGAGGTTGTTCCCTATGCAGGAATCAAACCCTCTATTATCAATGATCCGTCGCATAATGACCTGGCACTCGAAATTGCCACAAAGACCCCGGTATTGCTGCAAAATAAGGTTGTTGCACAAACCGGCCTGAAGGCACTGCCTATCCGTTTAAGCAATGTTAAGAAGATTGCGGTTTTAGGACCGCAGGCCAATAAAATAGAGCTGGGCGACTACTCCGGCGAAGTGGAGGCCAAGTATAAAGTAACCCCGCTGGCGGGGATTCAGGATTATATTAAAGCGCACAACCTCAACGTTGAAGTAGTTTCGAAAGCAGGTGCCAATACAGAGAAAAAGACCGACTTCTTCACGATGAACGGCTTTTCTACCGTATCGAAAGGAGAGGTGGTTGCTGAATTCGATGCCGCAAAATTCGATGCCTCTTCCAGTGGTTTGATTACCTCGGGGAGGGGCGGTCAGGTATCGCTGAGAGGTATTAAAGATGGCGACTGGACCATGTATCATAATGTAGATCTCACCGGAATCGATTCCATTCGTTTTCGGATGGGTGTCGCCGGCGATGGTGGCACATTAGAGGTGCGCGTAGGTTCGGCAGCTGGAAATATTCTGGCTTCGGAGAAGATCCAAGCGGTTCGTCAGGCAGGAGGTGGCGGCGGCATGCCGGGCTTTGGTCGTGGCAGAGTTATTCCTGTTAAGATTAACACGCTGGGTATTACCGGGTCGCAGAGTCTTGTGTTGGTTTATCGTGAAGCCGAAGCCCCCGGAACCGACCAAGAGACCCTCGATATGGCGGCATCGTCCGATATCGCTTTGGTATTTGTAGGCACCGACCAGACTACAGGTCGTGAGGAGGCCGATCGCTTTGCCATTACACTTCCCGGAAATCAGTACGATCTAATCAAGTCGGTTGCTGCTGTAAACCGTAATACCATTGTGGTAATGCAGACTATGGGTATGGTAGAGGTGGAGCAGTTCAGAAATCTGCCCAACATTACCGGCATTGTCTGGACCGGTTACAACGGGCAGGCCCAGGGAACCGCCATGGCAAAAATTTTGTTTGGCGACGTGAATCCCGGTGGGAAACTGAATGTAACCTGGCATAAGTCGCTGAACGATATTCCCGAATTTGGCGACTATTCACTGCGCGGTAATGGCAAGAACGGCCGAACCTATTGGTATTTCGACGGTGATGTTTCGTACGAGTTTGGTTTTGGCCTGTCATACACCTCATTTTCCTATAGTAATTTTGCCATTAGCAAGTCGGAAATTGCGCCAAACGATAAGATTACCGTTAGTGTTGATGTTAAAAACAGTGGCGATACCGATGGCGATGAGATTGTACAGGTCTACGTTAAGACACCTGAGAGCGGTACTGCGCTGCAGCGGCCCATTAAACGTCTGAAAGGATTTAAGCGGGTTACCATTCCGAGTGGTCAGATTAAAAGGGTATCGATCGAGATCGATTGCGCTGATCTCTGGTTTTGGGATGCCGAGAAGGGCAAAATCACCTTCGATCAGGGTCGTTACCTCTTCGAAATCGGAGCCTCCTCGAAAGATATTAAAGGGGTGGTCGAGGCACGCATGCGTGGAGAATACAAACCCGAACTGGTTACTGTAACCGCCGAAAGTAATAAGGTGGTATTACGGCCGGGCGATAGGATTCAAACCTCTGTCACTGCCTGTATGTCGGACGATAGTTTTATTAACCTTTCGCAGGCAAAGGTTGTTTATACCTCCAACAACCCGGCAGTTGTCACCGTCGATACCAAAGGTGCTGTGACCGCAGTTGGGGTGGGGGTTGCCTCGATTACTACCACAGTTACTGTAAATGGAAAAAGTGTCAGTAGCAGCTATCCGCTGAAAGTAATGCCCGATCTTACGCCCAAATCGATCTTGGTTAACGGGAAAGAGATTGCCGGTTTCGACAAAAAGGTGAAGGCCTATAGCTACCTATTGAAAAAGGGCGATAAGGCTCCTGAAGTAAAGGCTTTGGCCATGGACGAGGGTATTTCGGTTGAGATTACTCAGGCAGCCGGGGTTCCCGGAACGGTTGTGGTCAGTTTTATTGATGATATATCGCTCGAAACCAATACCTACTATCTCAACTTTGATGTGGCTTCGGTAAGTGATGAGTTTAACTCTGAGTCGGCCGGACTGCAATGGAAATGGATTCGTGAAAACCCCGCAACGCGCAGTTTCTCGAAACCTTCCGGATACCTGACGCTTACCTCCGAGCCCGGCGATATCTCTGAAAATACCAACAATGCAAAAAATATCTTGCTGCAGAGTGCCAATAACGACTGGGACATGGAGACCCGTCTCTACGCCTCGCGTATGCCGTCGCAGCCCGAGAATGGCGGACTGGTTGCTTATCAGGACGATGAGAACTTTGTGAAACTGATGTTCCGGGCCGTTATCAAAACCACACGGGAGCGTCAACCACAACCGGGAAGCGTGAATCTCACCATGGAAGAGAACGGGATTACCAAGTCGATGGGTAGTATTAATCTACAACAGGCCGTTACTGCCGAAAATCCCTTGCGTCTTAAACTGACAAAGAAAGGCAGCCTCTATACAGCCTATTATGCGCTTGGCGATGGCGAGTATATCCGGTTAGGTTCGGCCGATATGTTGCTTAAAGATGTAAAAGTTGGCGTTATGGCCTGCGATGGGATTGTGGCTCAGTTCATGAAGAGTACCTTCTGGTTTAACTCCGACACCACCAAACCGGACACAGCGTTCGATCTCTCATTCGATTATCTCCGCATCACCAATTATGGAATCCAATAGAATCGCCTAAAATCTGTGTACTATGAAAAAGCAACTATTTGCGTTATGTTTGGGATCGTGCATTGCCGTTGGTGTGCTGCAGGCCCAGGATCAAAAGGCTGTTGTCGAAGATTTTACCCGTTCGGCCACGACTCAGGAGGGAAAGCGTTTTCCGCAGGTAAACTCGGAAGGACGGGTCAGGGTGCAAATTTCGGCTCCTGAGGCCACCCGTGTACAGCTCGATATAGGTGCGGTTAAGTACGACCTGAAAAAAGACGAAAAGGGGGTCTGGACCGGAGAGTCAGCTCCGCAGGATGAAGGATTTCACTACTATCAGCTGCAAATCGATGGCGCATCGGTTCCCGATCCCGGTTCTCTCTATTTTTATGGTGCCAGCCGCTGGGGAAGTGGCATTGATGTCCCGGCCAAAGATCAGGATTTCTATGCCTTAAAAAATGTGCCTCACGGCGTGGTACGTGAACAGCCCTATTTTTCGAAGATTCAGAATGGGATGCGCAGATGTTTTGTCTACACTCCTCCGGCCTACGATAAAGATTGCACTACCCGTTACCCTGTTCTTTACCTGCAACATGGAATGGGTGAGAACGAAACCGGATGGTCGGCCCAGGGGAAAGCCAATTTGATTATGGATAATCTGATTGCCGAGGCAAAAGCCAAACCGTTTATCATTGTAATGGACAACAGTGCCTGGAGTAGGCCCAGTGCTGCACCCGGTACTAATCCTGCCGGTCAACGTCCTGCCGGAGGGGCCGGCCTTCAGGGGGTGGCCGATGGGTTTATGCAGATTCTTACGCAAGAGATTATCCCCATGATCGATGCCAACTACCGCACACTCCCTAATCGGGAAAATCGCGCCATGGCCGGATTGTCGATGGGAGGCATGCAAACCCGCATCATTACGCTGGCCCATCCTGAACTCTTCAGCTATGTGGGTATGTTTAGCGGAGGCAGTATCAGTATGGAGGATGTCGAAAAATCGGCCGGTTTTAAGGAAGGGGTTAAAATGGTCTTTTTCAGCTATGGCAGTCGCGAATTGGAGAATCGCAGAGGTGGTATGGGAGGCGATCCTAAGGCCAATTCCGAAGCGCTGAATGCAGCCGGAATCAAGAGCCAATTCTACGTTTCGCCGCTTACTGCACACGAGTGGCAAAGCTGGCGGCGCAGTTTGTATCAGTTTGCCCCTTTACTTTTTCAATAATCATCTTACCTCTTTTGTATAGTAACCACACACATGAAAAGAATAACACTACTCCTTCTGCTATCCGTTTTTGCCCTACAGATCTCGGCACAAAACCCTATCAAACAGCAGACGGTAATCCAAACTAAGTATACGGCCGATCCGGCCCCCATGGTCTATAACGATACGGTCTATCTCTATACGTCGCACGACGAGGATGATGCCACCGGCTTTAAGATGCTGAATTGGCTACTCTACACCTCTACCGATATGGTGAACTGGACCGACCATGGTGTAGTGGCTTCGCTCAACGCCTTCAGTTGGGTACGGCACGATAATGGCGCCTGGGCAGTGCAATGTATTGAGCGCAACGGAAAATTTTATCTCTACTGCCCCATGCACGGAAACGGGATTGGTGTTCTGGTATCCGATTCGCCCTACGGCCCGTTTACAGATCCTCTGGGGAAACGATTAATAGAGACCAATCATATCTGGAACGATATCGATCCTTCGCCCTTTATCGATGACGACGGACAGGCCTGGCTCTATTGGGGCAATCCCGATCTTTACTATGTAAAGTTGAATCCCGATATGATCTCTGTTGCTGGCGAGGTGGTGAAAGAACCCACAAAGCCCAAAAATTACCAAGAGGGGCCCTGGGTATGGAAGCGGAAAGGCCATTATTACCTGGCCTACGCCTCCACCTGCTGTCCAGAAGGCATTGGCTATGCCATGAGCAATTCGCCTTCCGGACCGTGGGAATATAAAGGGATGATTGTTGATGCCTCCAACCTTACACGAGGGAATCATCCCGGCATCATCGACTATAAAGGCAAATCGTTCTGTTTTGGCCACAGTTACGACCTTCTGAAGCAGAGCACCTCTACCTTCTATGAGCGCCGCTCGGTCGATATGGATGAGATAGTCTATAACGAAGATGGTACCATACAGAATCGTCATTACTGGTCGGAAGAGGGCCCTGAACAACTTGAGACTTTGAGCCCCTTTGCCCGTGTCGAAGCCGAAACCATGGCCTGGAGTGTGGGTGTAAAAAGCCAGGGCAGCAAAGAGTCGGGCATCTACATCAACCAGATTCATAACGGCGATTACATCTCGGTGCGCGGTGTAGACTTCAGGAAAGGGGCAAAGAGCATGCAATTTTCCGTAGCCTCTGCCGGAGATGGCGGATCTTTGGAAATTCGGCTCGATGCACCCGATGGAGAAATAGCCGGAGTGCTTTCGGTAAAAGCCACCGGAGGGATGGCGGATTTCGCAACACAATCGGCTAAACTGAAGAAGGTAAAAGGCGTACACGATCTCTACTTTGTAGCCAAAGGGGGAGAGGGAGAGTTGTTTAACGTTGATTGGTGGAAAGCGGGGAAGAAATAATTCGATAATTCGATAATTCGATAATTTGGCGATTAGACGATTTGGAGATTTGATGATTTGGAGATGAGACGATTTGGAGATTTGGAGATGTGATGATTTGGAGATGTGATGATTCTGGCGATTTGTATGCAACTGAATCAGCGACAATGGAGAAGTTAGGCGGGGCCCCATCGCTCTCAATGAACGCTAAAAAGAGGAGCTGTTTGAGCGAAGCGAGTTCTCCTCTTTTAGTGAATGAGAGCGCTAATGGGTCGCAGAACTTCGACCGTCGAGGATTTAGTTGCATACAAATAAGTCGCAGAACTTCGACCCGTCGATGAGGTAGTTACAGCCAACCGGGCAGAAGTGAATGGTGAATAGTGAATAGTGAATGATGCGCTGGCGCGCGGATGCAACAGTGATAAATTATTGATTTTTAATAGATTTGTTATGAAAGGTAGATGGTTTGTGGTTTTTGTTTTGTTGTGTTTTGTTGCACAATTATCAGCTGTGGAGGTTCCGTATAAAAAAACCGGCACTGGAATTCAGACCGAGATCAACTCGGTGGCTGTGGAGGTGCAGTTTTTTAGTCCGTCTATTGTGCGGGTTATGAAATGGCCTGCCACCGGTTCTTTCGAAAAGAAGAGCCTTTCGGTGGTGAAGGCCCCGGAATCGACTCCTTTTACGGTGAAAGAATCGGGAGGGAAGGTTGTGTTAAAAACTAAGGCACTTCAGGTGGTACTGGGCCTGAGCGATGGCTCCGTGCAATTTCTCTCGGCCAAAGGCCAAAAGCTTTTGATGGAGAAGGAGTCGGGCGCAACTTTTACCGATTTTGATGATGCCGGCGAAAAAACACTCAGTGTGGGGCAGTCGTTTCTGCTCGATAAGGGGGAGGCGATTTATGGATTGGGTATTATGCAGCGGGGCAAGATGGTGCAAAGAAACCTGCAAATCCGTATGGTACAGAATAATACAGAGGATTTCGTGCCATTCTTTCAGTCTGTAAAGGGGTACGGCCTCTTTTGGGATAACTATTCGCCCACAACTTTTCGCGATAACGAGGAGAGCACCTCTTTCCAATCGGAGGTGGGTCAGGGAATCGATTACTACTTTATGGTCGGCAACAATGCCGATGGCGTGGTGGCGCTGATGCGCGATCTTACCGGGCAGGCGCCCATGTTCCCTTTGTGGACATACGGCTACTGGCAGAGTAAAGAGCGTTACAAAAGTCAGGATGAGATGGTGGGTGTGGTCAGGCAATATCGCGATCTGAGGGTGCCCATCGACGGGATTATTCAGGACTGGCAGTATTGGGGAAATAACTATCTCTGGAATGCCATGGAGTTTCTGAACACCGAATTCTATAACCCCAAAAAGATGGTCGAAGATGTTCATAGGCTAAATGCACACATGGCCATCTCTATTTGGTCGTCGTTCGGGCCTCATACCAAACCTTATGCCGAACTGGAGAAGATTGGCGCACTCTACAACATTAAAACCTGGCCTGAATCGGGATCGGAAAAATGGCCGCCTAATCAAGAGTATCCTTCAGGGGTAAGGGTCTATGATGCCTATAATCCTGCAGCCCGCGACATCTACTGGAAATATCTCAATGACGGGATCTTCTCGTTGGGGATGGATAGTTGGTGGATGGACTCTACCGAGCCCGATCACTTGCAGTTCAAGCCCGAAGATATGGATACCAAGACTTATATGGGTTCGTTCCGGAAGGTGAGAAATGCCTACCCTTTAATGACCGTGGGAGGGGTGTACGACAATCAGAGAGCCGTTACCTCAAACAAACGGGTTTTCATCTTAACCCGATCGGCTTTTGCCGGTCAGCAACGCTATGGCGCCAATACTTGGTCGGGCGATGTAACCGCCTCATGGGATGCTTTACGGAATCAGATCTCGGGGGGGTTGAACTTTTCGCTTTGTGGTATTCCCTATTATAACAGCGATATCGGAGGCTTTTTCCTTTCGAGATTCAGAAACAAGCTCAACGATCCCGAATACCGCGAACTCTATGCCCGTTGGTTGCAGTTTGGTGCTTTTTCGCCCATGATGCGTTCGCATGGTGCCGATGCGCCTCGCGAAATCTATCAGTTTGGCAAGAAAGGTGAACCTGTCTATGATGCCATTGAGAAATATATTGTTCTGAGATACAAACTGTTGCCCTATATTTATTCTACCTCGTGGGAGGTTACTGCCAATCAATCGAGTATGATCAGAGCCCTTGTGATGGATTTTGCATCCGATCCGCTGGCACTCGACATAAACGACACCTATATGTTTGGGAAATCGCTGCTTGTATCGCCGGTTACCGAACGTATGTATGTGTCGGATGGGAAAGAGGATTTCTCGACGGTGAAATCAAAATCGCTCTATCTGCCTGCCGGAACCCGTTGGATAGATTTCTGGACGGGCAAAAGTGTGTCGGGAGGTGCAACCGTTTCGAAAGAGGCTCCGCTCGATATCATGCCTCTCTATGTAAAGGCCGGAACGATTCTTCCCATTGGGCCGGATGTACAGTATGCCGAAGAGAAACGTTGGGATAACCTGGAGATTAGGGTTTATCCGGGGGCTAACGGTGAATTTGTGCTCTACGAAGATGAAAACGACAATTACAACTATGAGAAGGGGCAATACGCTACCATCCGGTTTGTATGGAACGATGCCAAACAGACACTCACCATCGCTCAGCGTTCCGGTTCGTTCGAAGGTATGCTGGAGAACCGCACCTTCAATCTTGTAAAGGTCTCCGACCAAAAGGGTGCCGGAATGGAGCCGACGCGTGCGTTCGATAAGGTTGTCAGCTATACCGGCCAGCCCCTTACCCTAAAACTCTAAAA
>JBFWIG010000057.1:0-10576 GCA_050256115.1 Bacteroidales bacterium
AAGATGATACCGGTTATGGAGAAGAGGGTCATAACGGTTTCGAACCCTTTGGTTTTGTCGCCTTCGCCCAGGATTAAGACCAGAGGCAGCAGCAGTCCCTGCACAATAAACTGGGCCACCATAACCGCCACGAACCGATACGATGAGATGCTGTTGCGTTGGGCCATGTCGCCTGTGAGCACGCCACTTAAAGAGGCGTAAGGGAGGTTATTGGCCGAATAGATAATGACCAACAGTATATAGGTAATAAGGGCGTAGGCCACTTTCCCGCCCGGACCGAAGTCGGGGGTGCTGAAGGCCAGCATGGCAAACACGCCAAAGGGTACAGCTGTCCAAAGAATCCAGGGACGAAATTTTCCCCAACGGGTAGAGGTTCGGTCGGCAATAATTCCCATTACCGGGTTGAAGAAGGCCCCGATCATACCGCCTGCAAAGATGATGGCCGAAGCGGTGGCAGGCGGAATTACATAGACATCGGTGTAGAAAAAGGCCAGAAAGGTCATTAAGGTTTGGAAAATCAGGTTTGCGGCCAGATCGCCCAGGCTATAGCCAATCTTTTCGATGACTGAGATTTTTTGCGATGCTTTCTCCATGACGATTCTTCTTTGGAATGCGTTATTTTTGGTTGCATAAAGGTAAGTAGGAGCCCCTCCGTTAGTTTCTAATTTTGGATATACCATTTCTAATTTTGGATTATTTCTGCAGCGGCAACTTTGGTAATTCTTGTTTTTGTGGCGGGGTGGTTCGTTATGGCTGTTTGGCTGCCCTGATTTATCTTATATTTGAAATAGTGTGTCTGGATTTGCAATCGAAGAGGGGGTGGGGCTGTTATCTTTACATATACATCTACCCAAAAAATCTTGTGCCATGAATAGATCCTTGCGTCTAATCTTGTTTTTTCTTGCTCTGGGGCTCAGCAGCCCTTTGCTCTTTTCGCAAACTTCCTCTAAGTTTCCCCCTCCGGGATACGATGCCCCGCGTAGCGGTATAGCTCAGGGTAAGATCGATTCGCTGATCTATTCCTCTACTACGGTAGGCTCCGACAGAAAGGTGTTGGTCTATACCCCTCCGGCATTCTCGCCCGATAAAGCGTACCCGGTGCTCTATTTGTTGCATGGCATTGGCGGTGATGAGAAGGAGTGGCTTAACGGAGGCCGCCCCGATGTATTACTCGATAATCTCTATGCCGACAATAAGGCCGAACCCATGATTGTGGTGATGCCTAACGGCCGTGCCATGAAAGACGACAGCGCTGCGGGCAATATTATGGCTCCCGACAAGGTGCAGGCGTTTGCTACATTCGAGAAGGATCTGATCAACGACCTGATTCCGTTTATCGAGAAACGCTATCGCGTAAAGAAGGGTTCGGAGTTTCGCGCGGTTGCCGGTTTGTCGATGGGTGGCGGGCAGTCGCTTAATTTTGGGTTGGGAAATCTTTCGCTCTTTGCCTGGGTAGGCGGTTTTTCGTCGGCACCCAATACCAAAGCACCCGAGGCATTAATGCCCGATCCCGCCAAGGCCAAAACAGCGTTGAAGCTCCTCTGGATATCCTGTGGCGATAAGGATGGTCTGCTCAATTTCAGCCAACGAACCCATGCCTATATGTCAACCCATAATGTACCCCATGTTTATCATGTAATTCCCGGTGGCGGACACGATTTCGGGGTGTGGAAAAGCAGTTTGTATCTCTTTGCGCAGCTACTGTTTAAACCGGTAGATGGGGCTGCTATTGCGGCGTATAGCACTTTTGATAATTAATGGTGAATGGTTAATGGTTAATGGTGAATGGTGAATGGTTAATGGTTAATGGTTAATGGTGAATGTGCGCTTCGCGCGGTGCTCTAGTGCTCTAATGCTCTGGTGCTCTAGTGCTCTAATGCTCTAATGCTCTGGTGCTCTGATAATATCCACTTGTAATTTACATAAAGATGATCTATTGTTCGAAGGTTTTTAACGGGTTGCGGATCTCCCGTGTTTTTGTGGCGGCGCTGGTGGCGTTGTTGTTGAATGGTTCGGTTGTTTTGGGTAGTTCGTCGGGGGCTGCTTCCGGTTCGGGGGCAGCGCTGTTGCCGGAGTGGCCTGCCGGTGTGAAGTACCGGAATCTCTTTTTGGAGTTGGGCTACAGTGCCGCCGATATTGATAAGAAGGTGGAGAAGGCTTATACCGATCTGTTCGAGGGCCCCGCTAAGATCTATTTTGAGGTGGGCGATTCGATGGGGTATGTGTCGGATCTGAAGAACCGCGATGTGCGCACCGAAGGGATGTCGTACGGTATGATGGTTGCGGTGCAATTTAACAAAAAGGAGGTTTTCGACCGGTTGTGGCGCTTCTCTAAGTTCTATCTGCAACATCAGGAGGGACCGCGGGAGGCCTATTTTGCCTGGAGCTTTAACCCTGCTACCATGAAGCGCAACTCGCAGGGAAGTGCCTCGGATGGGGAGTTATATTACATTACCAGCCTACTCTTTGCCTCCAATTTGTGGGGTAACGATACCGGCATCGACTATTATGGCGAGGCGCGCAGAATTCTCGATGCCATATGGAAGAAGGATGGTACGGGCAATATCTACCCTCTGATTAACATGGAGAGTAAGCAGATCACTTTTGTGCCCGAAGGTTCTAACTACAAATGGACCGACCCCTCTTACCATCTGCCCTCTTTTTATGAGGTGTGGGCTGCCTACGCTAAAGATGGTCATGAACAGTTTTACCTGGACTGCGCCGATACGTCGCGGGTTTTCCTCCAGAGAGCCTGTCATCCGGTAACCGGATTGAATACCGATTATACGGAGTTTAGCGGGGCGCCTCACTCTACCTCCTGGATGCCGGCTGCTTTCCGCTACGATTCGTGGCGGGTTCCTATGAATATTGCCATGGATTATATCTGGTGTGGCAAGGATAAGGTCTGGCAGGAGTCGTATGGCAAGAAAATCAGGGGTTTCCTCTTTTCGCAGGGGCTGGAGACTTTTGTAGATCAATACAATCCCGACGGAACCAAACCCGAGTTTATTCTTCAGGCCGGCGGTTTCCGGAAGTTGCGTCACTCCATTGGTTTGAAGGCCACTGCTGCCACCACCTCTCTGATGGGAACCGATGAGAAAGGGTACGATTTTGTGCGATCGCTCTGGAATGCTAAGCTCGAACCCTATGAAGACGGCTATTTTGACCCCTATTACGATGGATTGCTCTATCTCTTCAGTTTGATGCATTTGAGCGGAAAGTATCAGATTATTGCTCCTGTAGCACCGGTTGTTGCTACGCCTTCGGCTCCCGATCCTGATTTCCACATTTACCTCTGTTTGGGTCAATCGAATATGGAGGGAAATGCACGCATTCAACCCCAAGATTTGGAGGGCGTAGATCCCCGTTTCAAGGTGTTATCGGTGGTCGATTGTCCGCAGGCAAATCGTAAAGCAGGCAACTGGTATACGGCGCTGCCCCCTCTCTGTCGGTGTGGTACCGGCCTTACCCCTGCCGACTATTTTGGTCGCGCATTGGTATCGGCTTTACCGGCCCGTGTTAAGGTGGGTGTGGTGATGGTTGCGATCGGAGGATGTAAGATAGAGCTCTTTAATAAAGCTGAAGCGGCCTCCTATATGGCCACTGCTCCCGGCTGGATGAAGGGGATGATTGCCGAATATGGAGGCGATCCCTATGCTCGTTTGGTGACTATGGCCAAAGAGGCGCAAAAGTCCGGGGTGATTAAGGGCATCCTGTTGCATCAGGGTGAATCGAATACCAACGATAGTCTCTGGCTCTCGAAGGTAGGTTTGATGTATCACCAATTGTTGGTTGATTTGCACCTCGACGCAGCTAAAGTTCCTTTGCTGGCCGGCGAGGTGGTGAATGCCGACCAGGGCGGTGTTTGTGCCGGAATGAATGGGATTATTGCCAAGCTGCCCCAAGTGATTCCCACGGCACATGTCATCTCTTCGAAAGGTTGTTTAGCGGCTCCTGACCATCTCCATTTCAATGCCGAGGGTTACCGGATGCTGGGAAAGAGGTATGCCGACACGATGTTGGCGGTTATGGGCGTTGGGTCCAATGGTTCTAAGTAAACTATTTCTTATCTGAATAAATCACATTCTATGAAGACAACGCGATTGCTATTTCTGTTATTGATTCTTCCTTTTGTGTCGGCTCCTGTGTGGGCACAGCCGAAGAAGGCCTCTAATCCGATCATCTTTGCCGATGTGCCCGATGTGTCGATGGTCAGAGTGGGTAAAAACTACTATATGTCGAGCACCACCATGCATGTGAATCCGGGTGTTCCCATTATGAAGTCGACCGATCTGGTTAACTGGGAGTTGGTGAATTATGCCTACGAAACACTGGGCGATATGGATGAAACCACGCTGAGTAACGGCAAGAATACCTATGGCCGTGGCTCATGGGCCAGCTGTATCCGTTATCACAACGGCCTCTTTTATGTAGCCACCTTTGCCCAGACTACCGGGAAAACCTACATCTTTACTACAAAGGATATTGAGAAGGGACCCTGGAAGGAGATTTCGTTCCGTCCGGCCTATCACGATCTTACGCTCTTTTTCGACGATGATGGTAAGGCGTATATGATTTATGCTGCCGGACGGCTTCGGATTGTGGAGTTGAAGCCCGATTTGTCGGGGATTGTAGAGGGCTCGGATAAGGTGTTGATAGAGAATGCCAGTGCACCTGCCGGTAACCGCATCATGCTGGGTGCTGAGGGTTCGCAACTTTTTAAGAGAGACGGAAAGTACTATCTCTTTAATATTACCTGGCCCTCCGGTGGTATGCGTACCGTGGTTGTGCACAGGGCCGATAATATTATGGGACCCTGGGAGGGAAAGTTGGCGTTTCAGGATATGGGCGTTGCTCAGGGCGGTATGATCGATTCGCCTGATGGAAGGTGGTTTGCCTACCTGTTCCGCGACTACGGATCTGTGGGTCGTATTCCCTATATTGTACCCATGACCTGGGAAGATGGATGGCCTGTAATCGGGGTTAACGGGAAGGTGCCCGAAGCGCTCGATCTCCCTGCCAGCAAGGGGCTGAGTCCGGGCGTTGTTGCCAATGATGAGTTTACCCGTAAGAAAAAGGATCGCGCTCTGCCGTTGGTTTGGCAGTGGAATCACAATCCCGATAATCGTTATTGGTCGGTAACCGATCGTAAGGGCTATCTGCGTCTTACCACAGGCCGGATTGATACCCTCTTTGTTCAGGCCAGGAATACCCTTACTCAGCGCACTTTTGGCCCGGTTTCGGCAGGTTGGGTGAGTATCGACGTGTCGAATATGAAAGAGGGCGATTTTGCCGGATTGGCTCTGCTGCAGCGGAAGTTCGGGCAGGTGGGTGTTAAGTTCGAAAATGGCGCTAAAAAGTTGGTGATGGTAAGCGGTGAAGGCCGCACCCCCGAAGAGGTAGAGAGTCTGCCGGTTTCACAATCGACACTTTTCCTGAAGGCGGAGTGCGATTTTCGTGAAAGGGCCGATGTGGGCCGTTTCTTTTACAGCCTCGATGGGAAATCGTGGACGGCCATCGGGAAGCAGATTAAAATGGAGTACAGTATGCCCCATTTTATGGGCTATCGGTTTGGTCTCTTTAATTATGCCTCAAAAACTACCGGCGGCTTTGTCGATTTCGACTTCTTCCGCATAGGTAACGAGATCTCTTTTAATAACTAACAGGTCTTCACTTTTAATCACTTACAGATCTTCTATACGATGAAACAGTTTCTTTTTGTGTTGTTATTTTGCCTGGCTCCCTCGGTTCTTTTTGGACTCGAAAAGCAGGTAGCCGGACCCGACGGAAAGTTGGTTGTTACCCTCTCCGACGAAGGAGGAACCCCCACCTACCGGGTGATGTATAACGGAAAGCCTTTTCTGTTGGCATCGCCACTGGGCCTCAAGAGCAATGTAGGCGACTTTTCACAGGAGTTGGCCCTGCAAGAGGAGGTGGCCGTGAAAGCAATCGATGAAACGTACCAAGTGCCCAATTATAAGCAGAGCAAGGTGCACTATGTGGCCAACGAGGCAACCTTCTCTTTTCAGAAGGGAGGCCGGGCTGCCATCGATGTGATTATGCGGGTGAGTAACCATGATGTGGCCTTGAAATATAAGGTTTATCCTCAGCGCGACCGTCGTTCGTGTGTGGTAGATCAGGAGGTAACCGGTTTCCTGTTTCCCGAAGGGTCAACCACCTTCCTCTGCCCGCAGAGTCGTCCGATGGGTGGGTTTGCGCGCACATCGCCCAGCTACGAGACGGGTTATACGGTCGATGCCGCTATGGGGCAAAACGGGATGGGCGAGGGCTACTCCTTTCCCTGTCTCTTTAAGATTGGTGATGCCGGATGGATACTGGTCTCCGAAACCGGTGTCGACAGCCGTTATTGTGCCAGCCGTCTGATGGGCGGGAATGGCGCTCTCTATACGATAGGGTATCCTCAGCCCGGCGAGAATAATGGCAATGGTACTGTTGCTCCCGGTATACCCCTGCCCGGCGAAACGCCATGGCGCACCATTACTGTAGGCGAAACCTTAACTCCGATTGTGGAGAGTACGGTTGCTCTCGATGTGGTAAAACCCCTTTACGAGGCATCGCAGAACTATCGTTTCGGCAAAGGCAGTTGGAGTTGGATTATCGGTATGGACGGCAGCACCGTCTTCCCCGAACAGCAACGTTATATCGATTTCAGCGCTGCAATGGGGTATGAGTCGGTATTGGTAGATGCCTTGTGGGATACCCAGATCGGGCGCGATAAAATTGCCGAGCTGGCTAAATATGCGGCTGAGAAGAATGTGGCGCTCTACTTATGGTATAATTCGAATGGATATTGGAATGATGCGCCCCAGGGACCGAGGGGGATTATGGATAATCCTATTATACGCCGCAAAGAGATGGCCTGGATGAAGAGCATTGGAATTCGTGGTATTAAGGTCGATTTCTTTGGCGGCGATAAGCAGGTAACCATGAAGGTGTACGAGGATATTTTGTACGATGCCAACGATTATGGCCTGTTGGTGGTTTTCCACGGCTGTACTCTTCCCCGCGGATGGGAGCGGATGTTTCCTAACTTTGGTTCGGCCGAGGCAGTTCTTGCCAGCGAGAATCTCTCTTTCTCACAGCGCAGTTGTGATTTGGAGGCCTTTAATGCCACGCTGCACCCCTTTATTCGGAATGCAGTGGCCAGTATGGACTTTGGCGGCAGTGCCCTGAACAACTATTACAATGCCCGAAATGCTGCAGGACGGGGTTCTAAACGGGTAACCTCCGATGTCTATGCTTTGGCCACAGCGGTGTTGTTTCAGAGTGGTGTGCAACATTTTGCATTGGCGCCTAATAATCTTACAGATGCCACCGCATGGGCAATTGATTTTATGAAAGAGGTGCCTTCGCTGTGGGATGAGGTGCGTTATCTCGACGGATATCCCGGTAAATATGTATTGCTGGCTCGTCGTAAAGGCAATCATTGGTATGTGGCCGGTGTAAATGCCCAGAAGGAGACGGTAACCCTGAAGGTGAAACTGCCCATGATTCCTGCCGGCGAAACCTATCGTCTCTATTCGGACGACGCGCAGCTTAAAGGTTCGCTAACCGAGAAGAAGATGGCAAAGAGCCAGGAGTTGGAGATCACTATCCCCTGCAACGGTGGGGTTTTGGCGGTTTATTAACCGCAATGCAGCTACTATAACCTACAAATTTCTATGCCTGTTATGAAAAACCCGAATAGCCTGTTGTTAGCACTCCTGTTGTGCTGTGCAACGCCTCTTTTTGCCCAAAATCCCTTTATCGGGGGTCAGTTTACTGCCGATCCCACGGCCAGGGTCTTTAACGGTAAGATGTATGTCTATCCGTCGCACGATATTCCTACTCCGCCCACTAAGCCGGGAAGGAAAGATTGGTTTTGCATGGAGGATTATCATGTTTTTTCGTCGAAGAATCTAACCGATTGGCACGACCACGGTGTGATTGTTACCCAATCGCAGGTAGCTTGGGTAGACTCAACCTCCTACTCAATGTGGGCACCCGATTGTGTGGAGAAGGGTGGGAAATACTATTTCTATTTCCCGGCCAATGTAAATCCTGCTTTGGGTCGCGGTTTCGGGATAGGCGTGGGAATCGCCGATTCGCCTGAGGGCCCTTTCCGCTTTGAAAAGAGCCCGATAAAGGGGATTAGCGGGATTGATCCCTGTGTGTTGATCGATAAAGATGGAGAGGCATACATCTATTGGTCTGGTCGGGGTTTATCGATGGCAAAGCTCAAAGATAATATGCTTGAGTTAGCCTCCGAGCCCGTTTCGATCGAAGGGTTGCCCGAGGGTTTTAAAGAGGGCCCGTTTGTATTTGAACGCAACGGGAAGTATTACCTAACCTATCCGCATGTGCGCAACAATACAGAAGAGCTGGCGTATAGCGTGGGCGACAGTCCCATGGGACCCTTTACCTATGCCGGTGTGATTATGGATGAGTCGCCGGTGGCTTGTTGGACCAACCACCATTCGATTGTGGAGTATGACAAGCAGTGGTATCTCTTTTATCACCATAACGACTATTCGCCTAAGTTCGATAAGAATCGCTCCGTACGTGTAGACTCGTTGTTCTTTGCCTCCGATGGCAAAATTGAGAAGGTGACCCCGACACTGAGAGGTGTGGGAATAACCCCTGCCACTGCCACCATTCAGCCCGACCGTTACTCTCGTCTCAGCGATACAGGCGCATCCATTGCGCTTATCGATTCAGTGAAGACCTTTGACGGATGGTACACCAAACTGGCAACTTCGGGCGCGTGGGTTCAGTACAACCGGGTTGATTTTTCCGAAAAAAGCAAAACCGTCGAGATTGCAGCTCGTTCGGCAGAAGGCGGAGCCGTTAAAATTTGTGCCGGGTCACCCCAGGGTGAGGTGATTGCCGAAGTTACCCTTCCCAAGAGTGCCGATTGGAAACAGGTCTCCGCTAAAATCAGCAAATTGCCCAAAGGCGTACAGGACCTCTTCGTCGTAAACGCAAAGGGCTCGGTAGAAGTGGATTGGATCAGGTTTTCGCGCTAATGCGCGAGTGCTCTGTTGCGCAAAGCGCAACAAGTGCTCTGGTGCATCGAAGCGCATACGCGCTTCAAGTGCTGCGCTTAAGCGCTAGTGATGCAGTGTATCGATGTAACAGTGCCTGATTGGATGTAACTGCCTCTTCGACATGACAAGTTTGTCGACCCATTCGGGGGTCCCCGCCCAACTTATCCAATGTCTCTTAGGCAGTTGCATCCAAACGGCCAGTTATCTGCGTTTTCCAATCATTAGAGCATTGCGCTTTAGCGAAACACTAGAGCACTTGCGCGAAGCGCATCACTTGAGCACTTGAAGCGCGCAGCGCTTCGAAGCACCTGAGCACCTGAGCTCCGGAGCACTTGTACTCTGTTGCTTGGCGCGTAGCGCAGCACTTGAGCACTCGAAGCGCTCAGCGCTTCGAAGCACTGGTACTCTGTTGCTTGGCGCGTAGCGCAGCACTTGAGCACTCGAAGCGCGCAGCGCTTCGAAGCACTGGTACTCTGCTGTATTACTGCATAATCTTTGCATGTCGAAGAGTTAGTTTGCCCAAATGACTTGGTATTTGGATTTTTCTGCGTTTTTTTGAGTAGTTTATTCCGGGCAGAGGAGAAAGGTGCGCATGAGAAGGTTGGTTTTGGCGTTTGTGTTGTTGTTTTTGTTGGGGAGTTTTGCGGAGGGTGCCTCTGTGAAGTTTCACAGCATTAACGCTGTGGCCGGTATCTCGATGCGGGTGATGAACTCCATTTGTGAAGATGATCAGGGTTTTATCTGGGCCTCTTCTAAGACGGGTATTCTGCGGCTTACGCACGAGGATTATCGGGTGTATGAACTTCCTTACGAAACAGCCGGAGTGTTGATTGTTAAGCTCTTGTATGCCAACTCTGTTCTTACCGCCTATACCAATAACGGACAGGTCTTTACCTATAATCCTGTGTTCGATCGCTTCGATTTGTTGGTAAATCTGAGTAAGGCGCTTAATCACTCCTATTTCGATCTCTATTCGCTGCATGCCGATGATCAGGGCACCTATTGGATTGCTCTCAGTAGCGGGTTGTATACCTATCGTGCGGGAACGCTTACGCTGGTTGAATCGGTTTCGGGCCATAAGTATGCCATTACTCCGTTCGACGATCAGCATATGCTTATGGCCTCAGCGCAGGGAATCCGGCTGATTGATATTCCTTCGTTAAAGGGTGAGTTTATCTATCGGACGCGCGGTTCGGAGCCTCTCTCTGTTTCGTCGCTCTATTTTGATCGGAAACGGAATCAACTCTGGATAGGCACTATGTCGAGTGGCCTTTATGGGTATGATTTTCGCGCTTCTACGTTGCAACCCTTGTTGAGGAGCTCTTTTCCGCGCCAGCCCATTTTGGCTATCGAAGAGAGTACCGACTCTACGCTTTTGGTGGGGGTTGATGGTCAGGGATTGTGGGAGGTGAGTGCCGATGGAAGAAAGGTATGGAATGTCTATAAAGAGAGTGCCGACGACCCTTATTCGCTCAGGGGAAATGGGGTGTACGATATCTATCGCGACCGGAATAACCGGATTTGGATCT
>JBFWIG010000058.1:0-10548 GCA_050256115.1 Bacteroidales bacterium
ACGAAGGGCATACCCCTTCTCTACCATCTCCAGACCGTTAACCCGGATACTTTCAATCCAGCCGGTACGGGAGTTAAAATGGATGCTAACGGGACCTCCCACAACCTCCAGATGAGCCAGACTCCGGTAGCTCGAGGTAGAATCAGCAGCAGCAATCTCGGCCGAAAAAGCCTTATAGGGCGCAATTTCAAGCTGATCGGTGGCAACTACATACCCGGCAGGAAGTAAGCCATCTTGCTGTTTCAGTTTATACTGAACATTCAACAGATACTCCTTGTCGGCATCCGGTGCCAGGGCAAATCCGGACAGCTGAACTGTCTCCTTAGCCTGAGGAGCCACCTTCAGATCTGTAACCACACCCTGCAACACGGCAGTACCATTGGCGAGTACCTGCCACTCCATATAGTAACGCGAGAGATCGATAAAGAAGTTCTCGTTATAGACAGAAACCAGGCCTTTCTGCAAATCGGCAGGGGTTGTCCAGACAGACTGGTACACCTTCTTAACCTCATACATATGGGGGTTAGGGACACGATCAGGGCTGATCAAACCGTTGTTATTAAAGTTGTTATCAGAAGCAGGATACTCTCCATAGTCGCCACCGTAGGCATAAAACATCTTACCTTCGGGCGAATACTTTCTAAGTGCCTGATCTACAAAATCCCAAATAAAACCACCCTGCAAGGAGGGGTATTTGCGGTAAATATCCCAGTATTCGCGCAAACCACCCACCGAGTTACCCATGGCATGTGCATATTCGCACTGAATGAAAGGACGCGTAGGATTGCTTCTGCCATAACGCTCCACATGATCGTATCCGGCATACATCGGAACCACAATATCGGTGTGCTCTCTCTGACCGGCCTGTTCGTACTGAACCGGACGGGTATTGTCATAGGCTTTAAGCCATTTGTAAGCCTCCACAAAGTTGGGGCCGTCGCCGGCCTCATTACCCATACTCCAGATAATAACAGAGGGATGGTTTTTGAAAGTTTGCGCCATGCGTTGATTACGCTCCATGTGCGCGAGGGCATAGGTAGGCTCTTTAGCGAGGGTGCGATTACCATATCCCATTCCATGCGATTCGATATTGGCTTCGCACACTACATAGAGGCCATATTGATCGCAGAGATCATACCAAAGGGGATGGTTGGGATAGTGAGAAGTTCTAACAGCATTCAGGTTGTTCTCTTTCATAACCTGGATATCCTGAATCATCCGCTCTTTCGAAACATTGTATCCCAGCAGGGGGTCCAGTTCGTGACGATCGGCACCCTTAATCAGAATCGGTTGGCCATTCACCAAAAGCTGTCCACCCTTAATCTCCACTTCACGGAAACCCACCTTTTGGGGAATCGATTCAATTACAACACCTTTTGCATCTTTCAGCGTAACCAGAAGTTGATAAAGGTGCGGGGTTTCTGCACTCCAAAGCAGCGGTGAACTCACCTGCATCGCAGCCTCGGCCAAACCGCTTTTATCGAAAGTTACCGATCCGGTTTGCACCTTTGCTCCCTTAGGATCGAGCAGAGCCAGTTCGGCCGAAGCACTACCCTTCTTGTTCAGGGTAAGCGCCACATTGAGGGTTGCATCTTTATAAGCCGCATCCAGATCTGTCTTCACAAACAGATCCTGCAAATGGAGAGGACTCCTTGCATAGAGGTATACCCCGCGGGCAATACCCGAAAGACGCCAGAAATCCTGGTCTTCGAGATACGATCCGTCGCACCAGCGATAAATCTGCATGGCCAGGAGGTTTTTCCCGGGCTTCAGATACTTGGTGATGTCGAACTCGGCACCCATCTTGCTGTCTTCGCTGTAGCCTGCAAATTGGCCGTTTACCCAGAGATAGAAGTTAGATGTGGCCGAACCCACGTGGAAGAATACCTGCTTTCCGTTCCAGTTGGCAGGAAGTTCAATCTCCTTACGGTAGGAACCCACATGGTTGTTTTTTTTCTCCACCATGGGAGGCGCGGAACGGAACTGATTTGCCCAGGCATAGCCCACATTTTTATAGATAGGATCGCCATATCCGTTCATCTCCCAATTGCCGGGAACCGGAAAGTCGACCCAATACTGGTCTTCGAATCCGGGTAAATAAAACTGATTGGGCTTCTGATCCAGATCTTTCACCCAAAAAAATTTCCAGGTTCCGTTCAGAGAGAAAAAGAGGGGCGATGCATCACGTTGGCCTGCAAGAGCCGCTTCGCCGGAGGGATAGGCAAAGAAAGCGGATCTGGCAGGGGCTCTGTTAATTTGATTCACTTGTGGATCAAGCCATTCCGGCGATTGAGCCCATAGAGCAGAAACCCAGAAGAGAGAAAGAAGAAGAAGTTTTCGCATAGTGTAATGTATTTTGAGTGACAACGGGTTTAGAGTCGGGTGAAATTAATAAATTTGCGGGGATTCTCCATTCTACTAACCATTTTCTGCGCTCTGCCATGCAAAATTGCCCGTTTAGACGGTTCAGCAGCGTGCAATTACTCACAACTCGTTTGCGTGCCCTTTCACTTTCAGCTTCTCCGACCGCTATTTCTGCTTCTCGTTGCCGGCACGCTGCTCTGCCGGCTCTTGAGCCCGGTTTTGATGCCTTTTCGCAGCGATGCAGAGCATACCCCAAATCCCCACATCAGGGTTGATGGATGGAACCCCTCTCCCAACCGGCCTAAACCGCTGCGTTATGCGTCGGTTTTTAACGATCTGAATTCGCTGCATGTAGAGGCAGGGAAAAAAAAGGGAATCATCCCCCTTGCCTCCAGAGAGGCTTTACGGGATCAAAGGTCAAAATTGAAGGAGATTCGCAACAGCAAGTATGTGGTAGTAGAAAAACTTACACACTCTGTTCCCTATCTTACACCCGATGCAGCCGATCTGCTCGAAACCATCGGGAAACGGTTTAACGGCGCACTGCGAGCCAAAGGGATGACCGAATATGCGCTGCAGGTAACCAGTCTGCTACGTACCGACGGCGATGCAAAAAGTCTGCGTCGGTCGGGTAATGTCAATGCCTCTGCCAACTCCTCACACCGGTATGCCACCACCTTCGATATCACCTATGTGCGATTTAAAAAGATCTCGCGCAAAGAGAAAAATGAACATTGGGACCATCTGCGCATGGTATTGGGCGAGGTGCTTTTATCGCTGCGCGAAGAGGAGAAATGCTATGTAAAATATGAAATCGGCCAGAAGTGTTTTCATATCACAGCACGGTAACCCGGCCTGTAAGAATGGTCTAAAAAAGGGAGAGAGCTATCCAAATTCCCAAAAAACGGGTCACTGCTATCGGGAAAGATTTTCCGACTCTTCTATCTTTGTAGGTAATCATCTACAATCAACCCTATGAGAAAGCTTCTAATGCTTGTGGCCGTGGCTACGGCCTTTTTGATGGCAACGCCTTCGGTGCTCTGCCAACTGCAGCCCGATGAGTATAGCCGGGCCATCAAAACCCGTTCCGATAACCGCTTGCTCTACGGAGGCACAACACAGGTAACCTGGGTATCGGGCACATCACAATACTGGTATCTGAGCCGGACCAAAGCCGCCTCTCGATACATGACGGGCGATGCCGCCCAAAACATCCTGAAAGAGGCATTTAACCACCAGTTATTGGCCAATCTTCTGTCGGAGAAGGCCGGCGAAAAGGTAGATCCCGACAGCCTGCGTCTGGAGAGAGCCACGTTTGTTAACGGCATGCAGACTTTTCAGTTTGGTTTTAAGAGCAACAACTGGGTATTCGATATTGCTGCAGGTACACTCACCCAAACCGAAGGCGCTTCCGCTCCGGCCACCCAACGGGGCCAACAAGCGCAACGATACTGGGGTGCACGCGATAACAGCGACGCAGCAATCCGCACCTCGCCTTCGCCCGATAACCAAAAAGAGGCTTTTATCCGAAACCACAATCTGTTTGTCAGAGAGATAGCTTCCAGAAAAGTTACCCAACTCAGTTTCGACGGCGCCTCCGAATTTCCCTATACCTCGCAAATCCGCTGGTCGCCCGACGGGAAAAAGCTCACCTGCATGAAGGTGCGTCAGGCACAGGATCATATCATCACCTTTATTGAATCGTCGCCAGCCGACCAGGTGCAACCCAGAATTCAGACCCGTCCTTACTATAAACCGGGCGATGTGATTCCCGTTACGCTTCCGGCACTCTTCAATGTTGAGGCCGGAAAGCAGATTTTTGTCGACACCAAAGAGTTGGAGTATCAGTACGATTTGCAACGACTGGAGTGGGAGCCCGATAGCCGGAGCTTCACCTTTGAATTGAACCAACGCGGACATCAGGTGTACCGTCTTTACAGAGTAGATGCAGAGACCGGAGCCAAACAGGTTGTGGCCGAGGAACGAAGCAAAACATTTGTCAATTATCCCCGCATCTGGCGGTACAAACTGAGAGATAGTGGAGAGCTGCTCTGGGCCAGCGAGCGAGACGGCTGGTATCACCTCTATCTTCTGGATGCTGCAACCGGTACGGTAAAGAAGCAGATTACCAAAGGAGAGTGGGCTGTGCGTGAGGTGATCAGAGTAGATGCTGAAAAGCGCGAAATTCTCTTTACCGGTAATGGCCGAACCCCCGGCGAAGATCCCTACAATATTCATTACTATCGGATCGGATTCGACGGTAATAACCTAATCGATCTTACCCCCGAAAACGGGAACCACGCTGTACAGTTTTCGCCCGACAACCGCTATTACACCGACTACTGTTCGCGCCCGGACCTCCCGGGAACCACAGTTCTGCGTAGCGTTTCGGACGGAAAGATCCTGCAGACCCTCCAAACTACCGATGTGTCGGAGCTGGAAAAAAGCGGTTGGAAGATGCCGGTTGTCTTTTCGGCAAAGGGACGCGACGGTGTTACCGATATCTGGGGCACCATCATTTTCCCGAAAAACTTCAACCCCAAAAAACGATACCCGGTTATTGAGTATATCTACGCCGGCCCACACGGACAACATGTACCCAAAAGTTTTAGCGTTTCGGACTACAGCATCTCGCCGTTAACCGATCTGGGCTTTGTGGTGGTTCGGATAGACGGTATGGGTACCGCTTTCCGTTCAAAGGCCTTTCACGATGTGGCCTGGCAAAACCTTAAAGATGCCGGCTTCCCGGACCGTATTCTCTGGATGAAGGCTGCGGCCCAAAAGTACAGTTGGATGGATATCTCGCGAGTAGGCATCTTCGGCAGTTCGGCAGGCGGGCAAAATGCAATGGGGGCGGTACTATTTCACAACGACTTCTACAAAAGTGCTTATGCCTCATGCGGTTGTCACGACAACCGGATGGATAAGATATGGTGGAACGAGCTCTGGATGGGTTATCCTGTTGGGCCGCACTATTCGGCCAGTTCGAATGTAGACAATGCACATCTGCTCAAAAGTAATCTGATGCTGGTCTATGGAGAGGTAGACGACAACGTAGATCCGGCCAGCACGCTGCAAGTAGCCAATGCACTGATTAAGGCCAATAAGGAGTTCGAACTGGTGGTTTTGCCGGGCGTTGGTCACACCATGGGTGGCGAGTATGGCATGCGGAAGATGTACGACTTTTTTATCCGCACACTCCGTGATCAGGTTACCCCAAACTGGAACAAGTAGAATAATAAAAGTAAGCGTTATGAATCAATCCATTTTTTCGTTTCCCCGACCCACTAACGAACCGATTCTCTCCTACAAACCGGGCTCGCCCGAGAGGGCAGCCCTCCAACGCGAACTCGATACCATGGCAGGGCAAGAGGCAGATATTCCCTTGATAATCGGAGGAAAAGAGATACGCACCGGCAACCGGGTGCCCATTGTAATGCCTCACAACCACTCCCGGTGCCTGGGCTATTACCATCTGGCGGGCGAAGCGGAGATTACCATGGCCATTGAAGCTGCCCTCGCAGCACGTGAAAGGTGGAGTCGTCTTCCCTGGACTGAAAGAGCATCGGTGCTCTTGAAGGCGGCCGAATTGATGACTAAGAAATACCGGTTTGTGTTAAATGCCGCCACCATGTTGGGGCAGAGTAAAAATCCCCATCAGGCCGAAATCGATGCCGTATGCGAGATTGCCGACTTTCTGCGCTTTAACGCCTATTTTGCCTCACAAATCTATGCCGATCAACCCTATTCGGAGCCTGGGGTCATTAACCGGATGGCCTACCGGCCACTAGAAGGTTTTGTCTTTGCGGTTTCGCCCTTTAACTTCACTTCGATTGCCGGAAACCTGAATGCAGCCCCGGTTTTGATGGGCAATGTAACGGTTTGGAAACCCTCCTCTACTTCTGTGCTCTCTAACTATTGGCTGATGAAAATTTTTCAGGAGGCAGGGGTACCCGACGGGGTGATCAATTTTGTGCCTTCCAAAGGATCGGTCATCGGCCAGGTGGTATTCCGCCACCCCCAATTTGCAGGGGTTCATTTTACCGGATCGACCGGCACTTTTAACCACTTTTGGAAGTTAATCGGCGATAATATCTCGAACTATCGGTCCTATCCCCGTATTGTGGGCGAAACCGGAGGAAAGGATTTCGTGGTGGTACACCCCTCGGCACCTGTTCGCGAAAGTGCCGTGGCACTTGTCAGAGGCGCTTTCGAGTATCAGGGACAGAAATGTTCGGCTGCCTCGAGAGCCTACGTGGCACGCAGCCTCTGGCCCGCCATACTGGCCGGGATGAAAGAGATGGTATCAGCGCTGAAAATGGGCGATGTTTGCGACTTCTCCTGCTTTTTCAACGCCGTTATCGACGAGGCTTCGTACAACAACATTGCCGGGTATATCTCAGCGGCTTCGCAATCGGCCACGGCCAAAGTGGTACTGGGAGGCAGATGCGATAATTCGAAGGGGTGGTTTGTTGAACCCACGGTGATTCTCACCTCCGATCCCGACTATCCCTCCTTAAAGGAGGAGATCTTCGGGCCGGTATTAACCGTCTACCTTTACGACGACCACCGCTATGAAGAGGCGTTGGAGTTGTGTAACCAGACCTCCCCCTATGCTCTTACCGGCTCTGTACTGGCCACCGACCGCTATGCCATAGAACTTGCGCTCGAGAAACTGGAGAATGCAGCCGGCAACTTTTATATCAACGATAAGCCCACCGGCGCGGTGGTAGGCCAACAGCCCTTCGGCGGAGCCAGAGCCTCGGGAACCAACGACAAGGCAGGCAGTTATCTGAATCTCCTCAGATGGGTGAATGCACAAACCATAAAGGAGACTTTTGCACCGGCCACCTCGTGCGGATACGACTTTCTGAAAGAGGCGTAATCCTGTTGACGAACACTATTTAAAGGCCTCGAACGATGCCAGGATTCCTTTTACCACCGAGCGGGAGAATCCATAGTACTCCATCTCGGTAAGTCCTTGTATGGTAAGCCCTTTAGGGGTTGTAACCTTATCTATCTCCACTTCGGGATGCGATTGGTTTTCGAGCACAATCTGGGCGGCACCCAACAGTGTTTGTGCCACCATATCGCGTGCCACATCAGCTCTCACCCCAATCTGAACGCCTCCCTGCATGGCTGCACGGATATAGCGAAGGGCAAAAGCGGTTCCACAAGATGCCAAAACGGTAGCGGCATTCAACTCCTCCTCCCCCATCAGTAGTGTAAGCCCTACATGATCGAAAATGGCTTTTACACGGGCAATCTGTTCCATCTTGCACAGAGGGGCAGCCACCAGTGCAGTCATAGAGGCACGCACAGCCATGGCTGTATTAGGAATGGCACGCATTACTGGCAGATTGGGTACAATCTTCTCTATGGTCTGGATCGAAACACCGGCCGCAATGCTCACTAAGATGTGCCGCGAAGGGTCGAGATTCGGTGCAAGATCGGCAAGAATCTTTGCTACACCCCAGGGCTTCACACAAAGTACAATGATATCGGCCTTAGCAAGTGCCTCAGCATTATTGACGGTGGTATCGAAGCCGCGGGCACTCAGCTGCTCCAGTATATCGGCACGCAGGTCGGTAACGGTGATGCGCGAAGGATCCATCTCTCCCGATTTCAACAACCCCTCCAGAAGAGCCGAACCAATGTTTCCGGCTCCGATAATGGCAATTTTTTCCATAGTAAGCAGTACATAAATGAAGATTACAAACCTACACAAAGATTTTAAGAATCCCATGCCAACCTTCCCCGTTATAGACAGTTCGAAGGAGCAGGCCGCTTTCTGGTTATTGAAAAAATATATCCTTAAACCGGTCTATTTCTACGGAATGCTGAATGGATGGATGTAGTGGGCTGCCACTATGGCTCAATCCGGTAAAGCCGGGCATCTTTGGGGCCCAGTGAGGTTTCGAGCCGACCCTTTACCTTAGAGGTTTCGCCACTCCAGAGTTCGGTTACCTTATAGGATTTGCTGCCCGACAACCCCAACAATCGGGCATCGAAAGCCAGCGTGCGGGTTTGGTTGGCAAAATTAAAGAGAGCCACATAACGTTGCTTCCCCTCTCTGAGCACGAATGCCTCGGGCGCAGAGGTGCCTTGGGGCGAAAACGCGGGCCGAAACGATTGCCCCAACTTTACCACCTCAAGCAGAGGAGCGTGCGTTAAAAACTGCAAAGCTCTCTCTTTGGCCGGGGAGTTTCCGGGAAGACTCAAATCGTCGCCATTCATCAACATGCCGGTGATTGCTGCCGTGGTGATACGTGCCCGGTTTTCGCCCTCCGATACATTGTCGAGCACAATATGATCGGGATCGTTAAAGGGATAGATTCGGTTGAGCCACCATCCTCCCGCAAGCCCGTTGAGGGTATACTCGGCATCTTTCATGGAGGCAAAGGCGTCGCAAGCCACCCTGCGGGAATGGGCAAAACCGCCGGGGAAGAGAGGCGAGATGGCTTGGGTGATATAGATATCGGGCCCCAGACACGCGTATACATATTGCATCCCCGCGCTATAGGCCTGCATACCGGTGGTAACCGTCTCGTCGAAATGCCGGTCGGCTTCGAGCGAGCCGTGGGTTAAAAAATCAAGTTTAATATAGGTGAAACCTGCCCTCTTAAAGCGATCAAAAAAGTAACGAATCCGTGCCTGCACACCGGGATGAGTGGGATCGAGCGCCCATGCGCCGTCGAGATCTTGCGGTTTGCCATGGGCATAGAGGTAGGCATCGGCATAGCTAAATCGGTCTGATCCCTCTATCTGCCGCGACGGGCGTTTTGCCCAATCCACAAAAGGGGCCCAGTAGATACCGGCCTCTTGCCCGTTTGCTCTGCAATGTGCCACAAAACGGGCCAACTGCTCGTCGGTAAAGTTATCCCAGTAGCTGTCGAGCCCAATGTAGAGCGGCCCCTCTCCCCTAAATCCTGCGGCCTCCAGCTCCCGAAAGGCATCGGAAACGGCAATGGCTTTAGGCAGATCTATTTTCGATTGAATCGCCCCCCAGCTGTTCCAGCCGAAGGGGGCTCCGCCCTCCCATTTCAGGGGTTTTTGCAACTGTGCATTGGCCTCTCCAAAGGCCTCCATACCCTCTCTCCAGTCGGGAAACCACCCCACAAAGATGGGTGCTGAAGCCACTTCACGCCCCCAAACTGCTCCATGGGGCAGGGTATCACGTGTCTCGACCGAGGTATACCCGCAACAAACGGTAAGGCGTTCCAGCTTTGCCGGGGTGCTCTCAGTAATAACGGCTGTTTTCCATACGTGGTGTTCTATTGAGCCTGCCACCAGTCCGGCCCTGGTATCGGCGCTGAACCAGGCACCGGCCTCGTAGCCGATTTCTCGTCCGCCCCATGGCCGATATTCATATCGGATCCATTTGTCGTTGTCGAAGGGGACAAAGAGGAACCGGCCTTCGCCCGATTTTCCGACGCCAAAGCCCGAAGTGGCCGATAGGGGGGTAATAGAAGCCACCGATTGTGAGGCCGGCCCCTTAACCCATGCCTGCAGTACAAATCCCTCTCTATCTTCATAGAAGGTAAAAGTGCGTATCACCGTATCACCACCTCCTAACGGAGTAATCAGGGCGTATCTGTTCCCTCTGCCCAGCGGGTCGTACACCTTCCGTTTGGGCAAGAGCTTGCAGGGATACCCGGCGATATCGATTGCCAATGCATCGGAACGGCGAAAAGCCGAGGTAACTCCGCCCAAAAGAAGACGGCCCCGATAGAAAATGTCGACACCGCCTGTCGATTCATCCACTTCCAGGCGCCAGAGCTGTTCACGGAGCTTGATTTTTGGGACAACTTCAACCCCTGGCAAAGGCGTTGCACAGAGGGAGAAAAGGAGGAGAAGCAGAGTAAGAGCCGGAAAGCGCATAGTGAAAGCCAAAAGAAAACGAATTATCCGGGCTAATTTAGTGTTTTGGCAACGCATAAAAAAGATACCTTTGTACGTGTATCACTATTTTGGCCGGATTTTCTCCTAAATCGTTATAAGATGAAGCATCTACTCTCTCTCATGCTTGTTTCCGGTATCTCTCTGCTCTTTGCCGCTCAAGGGTGCAGCGAACCCGGGCAACCGATTACCCTCACAAATCCCCTCGATGCGGAAAGGAGCGATCAACCGTTTCTGTTTACCCGCAATCAGCTCAAGCCGGCCAACCCCGATCTGCTTCCTGCG
>JBFWIG010000059.1:0-10547 GCA_050256115.1 Bacteroidales bacterium
TTTAGGCTGTGATATCCGCACCTCATCTGCCACAAAAACCAACAGAGGAATCCATACAGAGACCCCGCCGGCAAAAAGGAGGAGCAGCAGAATGGCCATACGAAGGGCAATCCGAATAAGAGGGTGTCTTACCCGAAAACCTGCCCGGAGCCCCAACAGCGAAAAGAGGAGTGCCACCCACATAGAGGGGAGCAGCCCATGATCGTGCTGAAGGGTAAAGAGAAGCAGAGGGGGCAGGAACGCAATAAAAAAAGACGTTGCAGGACGAAAGAGAGATTTTAGGGACCTAAATAACAACAGAGAAAGCACACCTCCCGATAACCCCAGGATGAGAGCCCCAACCAGCGGATGGTAGAAAAACTGCAGAAGAAAAGCACCCAAATAGGCCACAATTCCACCGGGGCGTAGAAGATAGTCGAGAAAATAGGCCTGTTGATAGATAAATAACTCTTGTTGCTCCATAAACAGCAGTTGGTATCTGCAGGCCATGAAAAAGTAGAGCACCCAGCCCACAATAAGGAGTAGACCCAAGAGGGGAAGGAGGGGTACCGACAGCTTGGTTTTTGGCATAGCGCAACGGAGAATAGGTAATAAACAAAGGTACAAGAAAAGTGGAAAGATAGAATGCGAAGCAGAAAAAAAGGGGCTGCCGTAATGGCAGCCCCTTTTGGGAACTATGCTACCCGTGAGGGCGCAAAAGAACAACTAGTAACGCTGACCGTTGGCAATTTTCCGACGTTTGGCCAGCGAATCAACCAAAGCAGGGGTATTCAGCGTACGAATCATTTCGAATACACCGCTACGACCGGGATACTCATCGCCCGAATCGAAGAAGGTGTGAATCTTTTGATTCTGGGTATCTACATAAGAGGTAATAGGATACATACCATATCCACGCAAGCTGATATCGCGGATAATAAGGTCTGTCTCTTTCACCCAGGGCATTTTGTAGAAGGTGGTAGGATTCCAGGCAGTAGCGGGATTAAAGAGTGCATCTGCATCGATACTCCAGAGGTCCATATTATAGGGCGAGGAGTGAATCAACTCAAACCGGTTGGTCATGGGGTTGTAGATCAAACCCACTCCCGAATGGCGAAGGGCGGTACCCACGATATTGGTAGAGAAAAGATAGATATCACTCTGGTAATTGAACGTATAGTTGTTATCGTCCAGATCGGTCTCAGGATCGTCTTCGTAGGTATTCTCGTAGTCGGAAAGAGAAGGCAAAGTTTCGATTTCTCCATCTTCGCCAGGCAGGAAAAGAAGCGTGTAAACCTTATTCTTCTCCAGACCAAACCCTACAATAGCCCCTTCGGGTGCACCGGTGTATCCCAAAGCCACAGGATCGTAGAAGGTGATACCCGAGAAGGAGGTAAGCTCCATCCAGATCTTCTCCGAACGTCTGTACTTGGGCAGCCAGTTTTCTACCATAATCTCGGCAGTACCCGTTTCAGGATCTAACTGAAGAATGCGCGAAGGGGTTACCGGCTGCATTTCAGGGTCGCCCAGGTTACGAGATTGGTCGGTGGCCACAACAAACGAACCGTCGGGAAGTGCTGCAAGCGAACCCCCAATCGTAATAAAGGTTTTCCCCGAATTGTTAATGGCATCGAAAGCATGCGGATAGTGGGTCCAGCTGGCGCCATCATCTTCCGAAACCAACATACCTTTGGCTTTTACCACAATCACCCCGTCGGAGTTCTTAGCCATCATAGGCAGAGAGGTTTTGATAAGGTTGTTGCCATAAGGGGCATAGCGGGCAAAATTCTCGACCGACAGATTATGTTTTGCCTGGTTACGCACTACAAAGATGTTATCGCTGTAGGCATTGGCCAGACGCTCATTAACGCGCCGTTCGGCGGCCAGAAGAATATTCCCGTTATCGAGCCTTACAGCGTGAGGATTACCCACCCAGCTATTCCCGTTAACAACGGGAATAAAGGAGGCCTTTAACGCTTCGGAAAACTCCTGCTGAACGGTGTTATCGCCCTCAGGAAGAATTACGGGTGCAATCTCTAACAAGCCGGCTTGCTTGAGGTAATAGTAAACCCGGTTCTCCTTACGGTTTACCACAAGATACTTACTGGCAGCAAAATACTCCACGCCGGTGGTATCTTTATAGACTCTCAGGGTGTCGCCACTCATCTGGTTGTGATCGTACGCAAAATCGCGATCGATATCCGATTTATTGCACGCTCCAAACGCTGTGGCAATCAACAACAAACCAAAGATATGTTTTTTCATAGTCATAGTCATCAGAACGATTATTTATTGTAAATAAAGCGGATATACTCGTACGCATCGGGGGTAACCAGTTTAATCAGGTAGGTGCCCGAAGGATTGTTACCCATCTGCGCTGCTGTGAGGGCCACGCTGTAGGTACCCGGCTGTCTGTACTCATCTACCACCGTGTTAATCAACACCCCGTAGTAGTTGTGTACCGAGACAATAACCCGCCCTGGAGTAACCACGCCAAAGGAGGCCGTTGCAGCGCCGGAAGCAGAATTCCACGGGTTGGGACCAAAGGCCAGCGGAGCCGCTTCGGGCATCTGATCGGGTAACGGCTGATAACCCGACTGCTGTTGCAGCGAAAGACCCGTAGCCACAGCCCTTCCATAACGTTTCGACGAAACATTACCACCGCCATTGGTAGCAAACCCGGCATTCACAGTAGAATTAAGGAAGTTAATCTGCAGCGGATCGGGGAGAACCGAAGTCCACACCTCATTGTCGTACGAATAGTAAGCCTGCAGGGTAGGATTCCCGTCGACAGGCTCAGTACGAAGCTTCAGATAAACCGGCAGATTCACGTTAGGCACATCTACCGAAACAATAGGCGAGGTGTTAGACCACTGATAGTTAAGACGCAACCCTTCGTAAGCGCCTACGGCGTAACTCAGGAAGTTGTCCGAACCCGAATTGCCGTTGCGAAGCATAAAACCGGCAAAGGAGCCACTACCCGTATTGGCCAGCGAATCGACCTTCACATCCATTTCGAGACGTCCGCGGGTATTTACACTCTGCTGATAAAGGAAAGGGGCTTTAGAACGCAATCCGGCAGCCGAGCTTACATCGGTTTGAATAATCAGCTTCTCCTCTACCGACCCCTCATACTGCAGGGCATTAGAGGTCTGCATAACACCCAGGCCGCGGATATCGAAACCACCCTTGTGCTGAACCAATTTCAGTCGGTGCAGCCCTTGTGTGAGAAGGACGGGATCGGAACGAACCCATACCCAGTTGCTCCAGCTCGATTTAGGCGTAGTAAGCGTCTTAGAAGCACGTACATTATCAATTTCGAAGTTAAACGCGGCAGCATTTCCGCCGGCAGCAATCTCTGCCTGCAGAATATACAAACCCTCCTCCTGAACATCGATCGAGTAAACGGTCCATTCGCCGGCATTGGTCCAGCCAATGTTACCGCCACCGCCAAGGTCGACACCTTCGGCACGACCCATACCTCCACCTTCGTTATTGGTACTGAAGTCGAAATAGGCATTATACATACCGCCTAGGTCATACTGCCAAGCCAGCCAGTTGGGTCCGGGCACAGGGAAAGCTGCACCGGTGTAAGGGGTGGTCTCCACAACAGGAATGGTTCCGGGATGCTGATAACCGGCATCGGGTTGGGCCTGCGCCTGATCGAGTACAAAATGGATCTTTCCAAGGTCCTGGTTAGCAGCCCACATATAGTAATCTAACGTATGGGTGCCCTCCTCGATAAATACTCTGTCGGGTACAGCCAAAGCAGGTGTCAATGCCCATCCGTTACCAGGTGCAGATTGACGCGGTGTAATGGCAGCTCCATCCAGGAACATCTGGAAGGTGGCAGTATTACCCCGTCCGATATCGAGCGAAATCCGATAGTAACCCGACTGCTGAGCGTTAATGGTATAACGCAACCAGTCGTTGTTGGAGGTTCCATTGATATAAGGACCGTAACCCGATTTCTCGCCCATATTGGGGTTATAATCGGAATAGGCAGAACCTTGCGGACGGAATTTTGCATAGGCAGCAGCGGTTCCCACCGATTGGTCGTTGTCGCGGAACGAAAGGCCGGTACCACCCCAGTCGTACTCTGCAGCAAAGAAGCTACCCGGAATGGTGATGGGATCGTTAACCCCTCTGAGAGGAGTGGTGGGTTGGTAAGCAATTACGCGATGGAAGTTGTTCTTACTCCAATCAGCCTCATAAACCTTCTCAACCACCTCCGAGAACTTCCAGGGAGCGTTGGGAGCCACATTGCTCATAAACGCCTCGGGAGCTACTTCAGAATCGGTAACGTCAACCACAAACTCATCATTAAATACAAAGCCATTGTAGCTAAAATTCAAATTTACAGCCGATACACCGTCTTTCAGACCGGTAACGGTAATATAACGGTAATACTGCTCAACATCACCTTCAGGGGCAGGCTCTTCCGAGTAGACTGCACGCAATACAGAGGGATCAGAAACGGTAGGGGTAATGGTGAAGTAGTCGTCGCCATAGTGACCAAAGGTCTTGGTAACATCAATCTTAACCGAAGCCCCTTTCTCAAGGGCCTGATCGTCGGTGGGATAATCAATGGCATAAGGCACATCGATATCCTCAACTACCACATTCTGGAAGATAACCCTTGCACGCTGGCTGTGACCGCAAACGCCCACACCCATATAGCAGGTACCCTTTAAAGCAAGCTTCATGGGCGCACCCATCCTATGCCAGGGAATATCCTCGGTGTCGCGAACATACCCGGTAATAAAGCTGCCCTGACGGATATACTTCAACCAGCGGGGAGCCTGAAGACCATTCTGATGCGCATAAGTATAGGGGGTAATACAGGCACCATTATAGGTGGCCCGATAGTTAAAGCAGATATCGGCACGCCGATTCTCCATGTAGCCCCAGGGATCGAGCGGATTTAAACCGGCACGGATCATAATGAAAGCCTTACCATAGGCATTCTCTAAAAGAGCATACGAAACCTGACAAACTACCTGCTTGTCGGCCACCGTTTCGAAGTAGGCAAAGTGGAACTCCTCGGTACCACCCCATACGTTATTCCCGTATACGTCGAAATACCAGCTGCCGGTCTCGGCCACATAGGCAAATCGGGAGGGAGGGGTGAACGAACCGATGTCCTGGTGTTTCCAGCCTTCGGGTAACTCATCGTTTACAGCGGGCCATGTAAACTGTCCGTACACCGGGTTGGCAAGGAAAAGACTGCACGCCAGGATACCACACAGCACATTAATTATAAAGAATCTTTTCATATTCAATTGGGTTTAAAATTCATGACTACAGGTTCGGAGTAAACATAGCAACCTTTTCGTGGCGCGGCAGCAAGAACCAATCGGCCGGATCGGCAGCCGTTGCCTGCAGCTCCAGACGGGCGCGCATCTGCTCCCTCTTCACGGGATCAAGCTCTTTTTCAACTACCTTACTAATCAGGTAGGAGGGGTCTCTGCGGGTACGACTCACCCGCGCAAGGTCGTGCCAACGGTAGCCTTCGAAAGCCAATTCCAAAGCACGTTCGGTCATAATCGCATCTTCCACCTCATTCACCGTGGCGTTAGCACCGAGGGGGGTACGGATAACCCCTACCCTGCCGCGAACCTGATTCACGATTTCGAGGGCTTCGACTGTAAGACCCAGGCGATTTGCACATTCGGCACCTCTCAGCCAAAGGTCGGCAGTACGGTAGATATGTACGTTGCCAATACCATTCTTTCTATCGGTACCACGACGAGCGTCAACCACACCCTGTGCACTGTTCAAACCCACAAACTTCCAGATAATGGTATCGGTACGGCCGTTATAGTTGTCGATGGCATACGATGAATTTTGGCCACGCCACTGGTCGGTAGCGCGAAGCCAGTTGGCAACGGCAGGACGGCTGGGTTTCACCACATAGGCTCCCCCGTCTTCGGCACGGTTGTTGGCCCATTTCATGAGCGAATGTGCCTCTTTATACTGGCCACCATGGCTGGTAAGGTCTTCGGTATCGAAAGCAAGTACCAAACCCTGCTCACGCCAGATAGAACCACCCGATCCGCTGGCAAACTCATTGGCAACACGCCAGAGCACAAACTGCCAGCTCTTACCCCCCTGGAAGGCGGTACCGGCAATACTCCAAGAGTCGTAATAATGCTCATTGGCAGGCGAATAGAAGCCGGGATGGATAATTTTCAACAGACAGTTATTAGACCAGGCTTCGTTATACTTCCCGCGCAACATATAGACATCGGCCAGAAGATTCAAAGCAGAACAGGTATTCATAGTCTGGTGATTCCAGGCACCATAGATGTAGTTGGTCCAGTTCCAGTTAAGCCAGGAGTGGTCAGAAACCCACAACAGATCTTTTTCCAGCTGATCCAGAATTACATCGCGATCGGTACTGACGGCCATGCTGTTCTTCGCATCATCAACCGTGTACATAGGGGTTGTAAAGAAGGGTACATCGCCCCAGCTGCGAACCAACTGAAGATAGGCGTAGGCACGCATCCAGAGTACCTCGGCAACCACCATGTCGTAGATTACCTGTCCGGTTACACCGGTGTAGTAAACCGTCTTAAGCCAGAGCGGATTTGCATCGCGCAGTTCGGGCAGACGCACCAGAGCATCATTACAATGGTTAATCAACTGATAGTAGTTGGTCCAGTCGAGGTACTTATTAGAAGGGGTAACATTGTTGTCGATAAACTCGGCCACATCTTTATAGGCGCCCCTGGCACCCGGACCGGCCACAAGCAGGTCGGAGGGAGCCTCTCCTATTACGAACATTTGGTCTACAGTACTTTGCAGCATGTCGTACATACCAAACTTGAGCGCAAAGATATCTTTATAGTCTGTATAAAGCTGATCCTGCTTCAGAGCACTGTCGGGATCAACATCGAGGAAGTCGGAACAACCCGATGCCAACACAACCATGCCGATGACTACTGCAGTACGCATCTTATTTAATAGATTCATCATTTTCATAAGCATTTAAGAATTATAAACCAAATCTAACACCCACACTGATAGTCCGGGTCAGAGGAACCGATCCGCCATCAACGCCCATCAGGAGCGAAGAGCTGCCCAGATGGTTAAATTCGGGATCGTAGCCCAGATACTTGGTGCTGGTCAGGAGATTCTCTCCACTGACATAGACACGCAAAGAGGAGAAGTAGAATTTCTTTACCAGTTCGGCAGGGAAATCGTAGCTCAGGGTTACTGTGCGCAGACGAACAAACGAACCATCCTCTACCCAACGATCGGAGAACCGATTGTTTCCGGCGGGATCGCCATAGGCCAAACGAGGCATATCGGTATTGGGATTGGCTACAGTCCATCTTCTGTTAACCGCTACGGTAGGATTGGCAAAATCGTCAAGTCCTTCGAGCTCATAACGCAAACCGTTTACTACATCACGACCTAGTTGAAAATCGACCGACGCGGCAAGGGTAATCCCCTTCACCGAAACCGAACCATTTACAGCGCCTAACCAATCGGGATTGGGATCGCCAAGGAAAACACGGTCTTCGTCGTTGATAATCCCGTCGTTGTTCTGATCTACAAACTTCACATCTCCACCCTGGAACTGTGCATACTCATAGTTAAAATAGGGCGATCCGCCGTTCAGAAGGGCCGAAGCCTCTTCATTGTTGCGATAGATACCGTTGGTTTCAAAACCGTAGTACGAACCTACCGGTTTACCCTCTTGAGCTCTTGCTGCAAATCCGTTGTACCGAGACTCCACATAAGGGGTAGTTGCGGGCATATCGGTTACCTCATTGTGGTTGTAGGCAATGTTACCGCCCAGATTCCAGTTAAAAGCACCCGTGGCAAAACGGAGATCCATAGTAGCCTCAATACCCTGGTTGGTAATTTCACCGGCATTCAGCAGCGCATAGCGCATCCCGGAAGTAGAGGGCATATTGCTCAACACAAGAGCGTCTTTGGTAACACGGTTATAATAATCAACGCTGAAATTAACCCGTTGATTAAAGATACTCCAGTCGATACCCAAATCCATCTCGGTAACCCGTTCCGGTTTCAGGTATTCGTTACCTAACTGACGAAGCGCAACCCCCGAAAGGAATTTGTAGTTAGCGGGGGTATAGAGCATCTGGTTGGTGTAGTTACCGATATTGTCGTTACCCGAAGCACCAATACTGGCACGGAGTTTCAACTCATCAATCCATTCGCTGTCGCGGAGGAAATCCTCCTGACCAATACGCCATCCGAGAGCCAGACCGGGGAAGATTTGTGCCCGCTCTTTGGTACCGAAACGCGAAGAGGCGTCCATACGTACCGTAGCATCGGCAATGTACTTCTCTTTATAGATATAGCTTGCATTGGCATACAACGAAAAGAGTTTCCATGTATCCGAACCGGTTGCCAGCGTATCGCGGCTACCCTGCAAATTGGTAAAGTCGTCGCCGGGCGAATCGTAAGCACGACCAAAGCGGGTGTTGGTATTATCGACAATCAGCTCGGAGCCCACCAGTGCAGCCAGTTTGTGATCGTAATTGAAGGTTTTGGCATAACGAGCCTCCATTTTGGCATTAACCAACAGATTGTCGTCGTACGACTCCTGCGAAATACGGGTCATATCGCGGAAAGGCGAAATACCGTTTTTCGGCACAAAAGTCATAGTCTGCTCGGTAACATTGTTCAAACCTACATGAGCATAGAGAGAGAGCTCTTTGGTAAAGCTGTACTCGCCAAAAACCTTAGCGTTGATGAAGGTAGATGAGTAAACATCGCGGGTTTTGTCGGAAATCAACACAGCCGGATTGTTAATCCCCGCAAATGTCATCAGTTTGGGCGATCCGTTAAATATCCCGAAGATATCGTGATCTTCTAAAATAGGGGTATTGCGGTTGCCGGAAGCCTGTACATAAGGGGTGGTAATGGGCGACTTCTTCAACGCAGTGAGGAAGGGATTGTAGGGAGAGTTAAGCTGGAACATCATGTCGCCATCGTTCTTGGCAAACGAAAGATTGGTACCAATCCGCAACTTCTCCGAAACCAGATAATCGAGGTTAAAACGGGCACTCAGTTTGCTTAACGAAGTGTTCTCGACAATCCCCTGCTGATCGAAATAACCCACAGAGAAGGAGTAACGGGCCACATCATCACCACCTCGCATACGGAAGTGAATGTTGCTGTAAGCGCCCATCCGTGTAACTTCGTCCATCCAGTCGGTATCATTATTGTACTTTTCGTACAACAATGAAGCCGGATCATTATTGATCGCATCGGCATACGAAACCAAACCGCCATAGGTATTTAACATACCCTCGGGACCGGCCATATCATATAGCATAGAAGAGAGATATCTGCGGCTTTCGTCGGCGCCCAGCATCTTCATTTCACGATCGAGATCGCTCACGCCGTAAGCGGCATTAAACTCAATCTTCGAATTACCCTTTTGGCCTTTGTAGGTCTCAATCAGCAGCACACCATTCGCAGCACGCGTACCAAACATGGCCAAAGCCGAACCATCCTTCAGAAACGAAACGGTTTCGATATCTTCGGGGTTGATGCCAAAAAGGCTACTGTTTAACTCACCATCGGAGGCTGAGTACCCCACAATCTCGCTAATGGGCATCCCGTCGATAATATAGAGCGGTTGTGTTCCTGCATGAATCGAGGCACGCCCACGAAGCAGCAGGTCGGCACCGGCGCCCGGAGCCCCGTTCGAAGCGGTTACACCCACACCGGCAATCTTACCGGTAAGGAACCGTTCGGCGGTAGCATAAGGACGCTCCGAAAAATCAGTGCTCTTCAGGGTAGCATAAGGTTGAGCGAGGAAACGTTTTTGCCGTTGACCCGAAGCCATTGTAACCACATCGAGTGTAGAGGCATACCCCTCGGGAACCAGTTTCACGACCAGCGATTTTCTGCCGTTCAACAAGAGAGTAAACTCCTCATACCCCGGATAACTAAAGATCAGGGTTGCATTAGAGGCGGCAGAGATCGAAAATTGACCATTGTCGTCGGTGGTTTCGGCCGTTCCGGCCACACCCTCGATACGCACATTAATACCGGCCAGCGGAGTGTTGTCAACAATCGATACCACCTTCCCTGCAATGTCCAGCTCTTGCTGCGCCATAACCGGAAGAGCCAATAACAGACACAACAACCCGGACAAAACAATCTGGTAATATCTATTTACTATTTTCATAAGTCAGATTTTTTTCAAGGTTTATTCTTTCGGCTTAACTTTGAACTCAAGGCAACGGGGAGCCATAAATTCATTATGAATAAGCTTGCCAAGGCTTTGCATCTCAATCTTAAAGACAATAGGTCCGGGAGTCGCAAAACTGGGAGCGCGGAAGACGAAGGGAAGTTTCACCATTCGCACCTCCTCCGGCTGATTGTATCCATCGATACCGGGATTCTTGGAACCGAATTTCGGGATATCGCCTACCACACCGTTGGCATCTTTAACCGCTCCCATACAGAAATTCTCGGCGGCCAGCTGATCGTGGATATAGAGCTTAACAAAGGTATTAATGTAGCGGTCCGTTTTAGCCCTGTAGTAGAAATAAACCTCGTAATCGACGTTGGCATAT
>JBFWIG010000060.1:0-10441 GCA_050256115.1 Bacteroidales bacterium
AGATTCCTGATAAGGCAAAGGGAATACACTTCTGCCACGCTTAATGGTACGGGTAGGAAATAACTTATCAATATTCCGGAATGTTTCGGGCTGCAATTCGGGCGTTAACCTAAGCAAATCTTCAGCAGCACCCATTTTATCATAATCAGGCGCTTCAGGCCCGGAACTCTTCTCGCAGCCGGCAAAAAACAGGCTCACCAAACACCCCAAAACAAAAATTCTTACACCATTCATCATCAACCCAATTTTTTATCAAATATACGATTATTCGCGCGCCAACGCAGCACTCGAAGCGCGCACGCGCTTCGATGCACCAGAGCACTTGCGCGCCAGCGCATCATTAACCATTCCCCATTTACCACTAATCACTAATCAACTAACCATTAGTTCCTGCCTCTTTGGCTGTAACTGCCTCCTCAACATGATAAGTTTTGCGACCCATTAGCGCTCTCATTCACTAAAAGAGGAGAACTCGCTTCGCTCAAACAGCTCCTCTTTTTAGCGTTCATCGAGAGCGATGGGGCCCCGCCCAACTTCTCCAATGTCGCTGAGGCAGTTCATCCAAACGGCTAACTCTCTACAGCTCCAATCACTAGCGCGAAGCGCAGCTCTTGAAGCGCGCACGCGCTTCGATGCACCAGAGCACTATCCTTTCGCGCTTGCGCGTGCTAAATCATTCACCATTTCGCGCGCAGCGCATTAACCATTAATTATTATCTTTGATCACCTCATCCCTCTCCTATGAAAACCTTTAGCCTCACGCTCTTATTTCTACTCCTTTGCGGAGTCTCTCCCCTCTTTGGTCAAGGCACAAGGCCTGTACGCAAAGATGTTCCTCTCGACTCCATCAGGTTGAGCGATCCGGCGATTCTGGCCGACAGTAAGACCAAAATGTACTATATGACAGGTACCGGGGGGATGCTTTGGAAAAGCACCAATCTCAAAACCTGGGAAGGCCCTTATTCGGTAACACAAACCGACCCTGCCTCCTGGATGGGCGCCCGGCCCATGATTTGGGCGGCCGAACTGCACGCCTACAAAGAGAAATACTACTACTTTGCCACCTTTACCAACCGGAATGTCAAAATCGACACGGTGGGCAACAATGTGATAGAACGACGTGCCAGCCATGTACTGGTAAGCGACAAACCCGACGGCCCCTATGTGCCGATGCGCGATCCAATCTATCTGCCGGCCCATATGCCCACCCTGGACGGAACCTTTTGGGTCGACACCGACGGCAAGCCCTATATGATCTATTGCCATGAGTGGTTACAAAACCTGAACGGCACAATGGAAAAGCTTCCCTTGAAAGAGGACCTGAGCGGGCCTGCAGGACCGGGGAAAATCCTCTTCAGAGCAAGCGATTCACCCTGGAGCCGCGAAAAAGACGGTCAGGGAAACGACACCTTCAATAAGGTAACCGACGGTCCCTATCTTTTCCGTACCGGCACCGGACGGCTGGGTATGATTTGGACCAGCTGGATTTACGATATCTATTCGCAAGGGGTTGCCTATTCAGAGAGCGGTACGCTCGATGGGCCTTGGGTTCAGCAGAAAGAGACCATTACTCCGCCCAATTTCGGACATGGCATGTTATTTCGCACACTCGAAGGGAAGTGGCTGATGTCGGTTCACAGCCATCGTTCGGTAAACGGCGTATACATCCGCATTCCCAATCTCTTCGAAATCGACCTTTCGGGCGACAAACTCGTGGTGGGGAAGCGCTATATTCCCTAGCACACAGAGGGTGAAATGTTTGCCACATGCAGTACTTTAGGCTTCTATTTCTCTGATTGTACCTTTGTACCCATACAAGGGTCAAGCTCCCTATGGAACTTTAGACCCCAAAAGAAAATATTTACAAAATCGAATATAGGTATTAATAAAAGTAATATCTTAGCGGGGCAAAAGATCATCTTTCTGAGACCTGAGTCGTGGACGAATTGGGTTCCGGATTTAAGTAGGTCTCTTGAGAAGATGGAATACTATGAGCAAAGATTTTACCATTTCGCAAAAGGACATTGAAAATCGAATTTTTACAATTCGTGGCGAACAGGTAATGATTGACCGTGACTTGGCAGAATTGTATCAAGTGGAAACCCGTGTTCTGAATCAAGCTGTAAAAAGAAATATTGAACGTTTTCCCGAATCATTCCGAATTCAATTAACTGCCGATGAAACAACAGAACTGGTCGCAAATTGCGACCGATTTGGATTTTTAAAATCGAAACACACGTCACCGGGTTCAAGATCACAATTTGTGACCTTGAACCAATCTGGCACTATACAAGGGAGAAATATTAAGTACTTACCCTTCGCATTTACAGAACAAGGGGTGGCTATGCTTTCGGCTGTATTGAGAAGTGATATTGCCGTGCAAGTGAGCATACAAATAATTACCGCTTTTATTGAAATGCGAAAATTCATTGCCAATCACAGCGGTTTACTGCAACGGATGGAAGGCATTGAACGCAGGCAACTTGAAACCGACCAAAAGTTTGAGCAGGTATTTAAGGTATTGGAACATAAAAATGCCATCTCCACCCAAGGCGTTTTCTTCGAAGGACAGGTTTTTGATGCCTACGCACTGGCATCCAAAATGGTTCGTTCTGCGAAAAAAAACATTGTGCTCATCGACAATTACATTGATGATACCGTGCTGACACATTTATCCAAGAAGGAAAAAGGCGTGAAGGTGCTTCTACTTACCAAGGGTACTGCGAAACAGCTTTCGCTCGATGTGCAAAAAGCAAACGTGCAATATGGTGGTTTTACACTGAAAACATTTGACAAAAGCCACGATCGGTTTCTAATCATCGATGGCAATGAAGTCTATCACCTCGGCGCGTCATTGAAGGATCTGGGGAAAAAGTGGTTTGCCTTCAGCAAACTGGAAAAAGAAACAGTAAAGCATCTCATGGATTCAATTTCGGAACTGTTATGAAGCGACAATTTTACCCACTCAACAACAACCTCATGACAGGCGCAATTATCGGCGATATAGTAGGCTCTCGATTTGAGTTTAACAACCATTTGAGTACCGATTTTCAATTATTTACCGACGACTGTGCGTTTACCGACGATACCATCTGTACGGTGGCGGTTGCCGATGCGTTGCTGAAAGGCATTCCCTTTGCAGACGCTTTGCGGAATTGGTGCGCCAGGTATCCCTCGCCCAAAGGGTCGTATGGGGGCTCTTTCGGGGCATGGCTGCGCGCTAAACACCCTGAGCCCTACAACAGCTACGGGAATGGTTCGGCCATGCGGGTCTCGCCCTGCGCTTGGTTCTCCAACAACCGGGAGGATGTATTGAAGTGGGCTCGCCAATCGGCCGAATGCACGCACAACCACCCGGAGGGAATACGCGGTGCCTTGTATGTGGCCGATGCCATCTTTCAGGCCCGAACGGGTGCATCTAAAGCGGCACTTCGGCAGTTGGCTACAGAAACCTATGGCTATTCTCTCCCCTCCTCCTGCCATGCCATTCGCGAAACCAACACCTTTAATGAAACCTGTCAGGTGACAGTGCCCCAGGCGCTGGTGTGCGTGCTCGAAAGCGCCGACTTTGAACATGCCATCCGGCTTGCTGTCTCCATTGGAGGCGATACAGATACCCTTGCAGCGATAGCCGGAAGCATTGCCGAGGGGCTCTATGGGGTACCCCCTGCGCTCGCCGAAAAGGCACTCTCCTACCTTACCCCCGAAATGAGAGCGGTGATTACAAAATTTGTTTAGCAATCTCGGCACACGCTTCGGCATCGGCAAGGGCGTGGTGGTGGTTGGCCAGATGGTAGCCAATATGAGCCGATACGGTGTGCAGCTGGTGGTTGGGCAGATGGGGAAATTTGCGTCGCGATGCCAACAACGTACAGTAGAAGGGATAGTTGGGATAGGGCATATGGTAATACTCGTGGCACTTAATCAGACACGGTTCGTCGAACCCTTTATTGTGCGCCACAAGAGGCAATCCTTCCAGGTGCGGAGCAATCTTAGCCCATACGTCGGGAAATAGAGGGGCAAAGGCCGTATCATGAGCCGTTAGGCCATGGCACTCCGTGGCCCAATAGGAGTAGAAGTTGGGGTAGGGTCGTACCAGACTGTAGAACCTGCCTGCCTCAACACCATCAATCACAATCACAATGCCCACACTGCACACACTGGTGCGATGTGAGTTGGCGGTTTCGAAATCGATGGCGGCAAAACTTTGCATGGGTAAATCGGCAAAATGCACACAAAAGTACAAAGCTATTCCAAAGCAAAAAGCCACCCAAAAAAGTTTTTGTACTTTCGATCCGAAAAACAGCGCCCATGATAAAAGCACTTCACATTGTATTTGGACGGGTTGCACGCCGCACCCTGATCGACAGCTCCCTTTTCTGTGAAAAGGAGATGGAGGCCATACAACTCTCCGACGACTTGTGTCTGGGGCCTCTGCCCCACCCTGCATCCGATAAGGAGTGGAATAGCCGCAAGGCTTGGTTCAAAGCCGAGTTCGCCGATTACGAGTATCTCGGAATGTTGACAGAGGCCATCGATGCCGACATCCATTCGCTTGCGCAAATTGTAGAAAAACAGCAGCAAGTTGAAAGCCTCTATCTCTGGACAGGCACCCAGGCCTCCGAACAGCTAGCCACCGCAAGAGTGATTTCGGCAATCGGCAACCCCGCCGCAAAGATCTATGTAATGCAATACAACCGGGTTTCGGTAAAAAACATCGAGGGGAGAGTGGTTACTCCCCGCTCGCTGAACGCGACGGCCTCCTTTCAGGTGGCTGAAATCGCCAACCATTTTCTATTGCAGGATTCCACAGACCTCCTCCATTGGCAAACCTTGTGGCGCGAGGCCTGCTCTACCGATTCGCTGTTGCGCATCATCGATGCCGAAGGCCAGCTACAGCACGTATCGGTCGACTACTTTGATCCGTCGCTCCTTTCGTTCATTACCGGCGAGTTTCAATCGGCAGCTCGAATCATTGGTTATACCCTGGTGGCGATTGATTTTGCCATGGGAGATACGTTTCTGAATCAACGGCTAAAAGCAATGGCTCAAGCAGGTCGGATTGCATTCCGGGGCACCCTGAAGGAGATGCGCAACTATCTGGTAAGAACCCTATAAGAATCATTTTGTCTTGCGTACAAGATAATAACCGGCACATATTATCCTGCGCACAAGACAAAATCCAGTTTATTCAAACTGCACCTCAAACACCGGAGTAGAGAGATTGCCAAGCGTAGCAGGTTTTTGCAGCCGGGCCTCACTGCCGTTTTGGCTCCAACCAATCTTTGCGCTGCTGCCTAACAACTTTACGGACTTGATTTTCTGTCCGGTGGGGGCATCCAAACCCAGCGCCCGTACAGGGATATCGCCTTCGGGTATCTCCATGCAGAAGAGATACAAGCGGTTGTTCTTCGTGGTAAAACGCAGATCGCCCTCGCGGTAAGCGCGGACATCCTTTACCGCACCGGCAATATGTTGGAAAGGTGCCTTCTCGTCGGTTCCCTGCAGAGAAGGACCCTCCCCGAAAATTTTCCAAGGCCGGGTTCCGTAAATGGCCTCGCCGTTCACCTTTATCCAGGCAGCAATATCCTCCAGAATGGCCATCACATCGGGTTCCAGATCGCCTTCGGGAGTCTGCACCACATTCAGCAGCAGGTTACCGTTCTTGCTCACAATATCTACCAACATCTGGATCACCTCCTTTCCGCTCATATATTTCTGCCCTGTGCGATAGTACCAGTCGCCGATTGAGGTGTCGGTTTGCCAGGGGAATTCACGAATTCCTTCGGCCGAACCGCGCTCGTAGTCCTGCACCCAACGCCCGTCCGATGCCTGCTTACAGGCGTAGACCACCCCCTGTGCTTTGCGGCGAGCCGCATCCTGATTATAGAAATGGGCAATCAAACTGCGACCCACATCATTCCCGAAAGGCATCGCCCCATCGCTATAGAGCAAATCGGGATGATAATCATCTATCAACTCACGGATACGATCAAACCACTGACGCTGAAACTTGGGGTTGTTGGTGTACCAACCGTTGTCGCCCGGCAGGGTGGGTTCGTGGTATAAATCGTAATACTGCGGGTTGCTTCCATCGTAAGGAATGCCCTTCTTCGCGCCCGATGCATCCGACCGGTGTGCTCCCTGAAACCAGGTATAACTGGCTCCGAGGTGCTCCGAAACGCCAAAAAAGAGCCCCTCTCGTTTGGCGGCTTTCTGCCACAACCCCACCACATCCTTTTTGGGCCCCATATTCACAGAGTTCCACTTATGGAGCTTCGAGTTCCACAAAAAGAAGTTGTCGTGATGCGTACCCATGCTCACAAAATAGCGCGCACCCACCCTTTTATAGAGCTTCATCAACTTATCGGGGTCCCACTTCTCGGCCTTCCATAACGGAATAATATCCTTATAGCCAAACTCGGAAGGATGTCCATAATTGGCCACGTGGTAACTATACTGCCTATTGGGAGGCCTGTTCGGATTGTTATTGGCATCGACCGATCCTCCTTCATACATCCCGCGTGCATACCAATCACCCTGCCGGGGAACTGCCTGAGGGCCCCAGTGTGCCCAAATACCAAACTTCACATCTCGAAACCATTCGGGATAGCTGTACGTGGCCAGCGACTGATCGGTAGGAGCAAACGGCCCCACGCTCATAGGCAAACTTTCAGTCTGTGCAAACACGGGAGCAATACCCCCCAAACAAAACAGAACAACCAAACAGGAAAAGATCGATCTCTTCATTGCGCCAAAGATTATATCGGTGAATAACGATTGACCCCAAAGATACGGATCGAACCATTACTGATAGCGAATATACAGAAATAGAAAGCCTTATAGTAACGAATAATCGATAACAACTGGCACTATATCGACATAATCACTACGCGCTACGCGCTAAGTGCTCTTAAAATGGTTAATGGTTAACTGTAAATGGTTAATGAAAGGAAACGCGCAAGCGCGAAAAGATTGCTGCCTTATCATTATCGCGCGCCAGCGCAGCACTCGAAGCGCATCGCGCTTCGAAGCACCAGAGCACCAGAGCACCAGAGCACCAGAGCACTCGAAGCGCACCCGCGCGAAGCTCTCCTTTTGCTGCAGCAGTTTCTTTTATGTTGTTAAAATGCAGTGAAAAATGTATTTGTACGTTTTAATGACAAAAGAGGACTTTAATCCATGAAAAAGAGAACTTTAGGCCTCATCGATTTTAATAAAGTAGATAACTTACTCGAAGGGTTTAACAAATCGACGGGGTTTGTCACCGCAATTTTAGACCTGGAAGGAAATGTCCTGTCAAAATCGGGCTGGAGGCAAATTTGCACCGAATTTCACCGGATACATCCCGAAACTTCGAACAAGTGCACCATCAGCGATACCGTTTTGTCGGGCAAAATGGAGGCGGGCGAAAAATACCATTTCTACAAATGCTTAAACGGATTGGTCGATGTTGCTGTACCCATTGTCATTAAAGGGGAACACATTGCCAACCTCTTTTCGGGACAATTCTTTTTCGAAGAGCCCGATCGTTCATTTTTTCTAAAACAGGCCGAGCAATATGGTTTCAATCCGGAAAATTACCTGAAAGCCCTCGAAAAAGTGCCTGTTGTATCGAAGGAGAAGGTGTTAACCGTGATGGATTTCTTGCTGAACATGACCCGGCTCATCAGCGATATGACTTTTCAGAAGTTAGAGCAAATGGAGCTAAACGAAGCCATCAGGAAAAACGAAAGATACAACCAGATGTTGTTCGAGCAATCGGCAATCGGGCTCGCCCTGACATCGATCGACGGGACACTTATCGATATAAACAGCACGTTTGCATCTATTATAGGACGATCGGTCGAAGACGCGAAAAAGCTGACATACTGGGACATTACTCCGGAAAAGTATAAAGAACTGGAAAAAAAGCAATTAGATTTACTGGAAAAAACCGGGCGATATGGTCCATACGAAAAGGAGTATATCCATAAAGATGGACATTTGGTTCCGGTTCGGCTGCAAGGGTTAATCATAGAACGCAACCAAGAAAAGTTTATCTGGTCGAGCGTAGAAGATATTTCAGAACAGAAAAAAGCCGAACAGAATATACTTGCCGCCAACGAAAAACTTTCGCACACATTAGAGCGTATCAGCGACGGATTTGGCTCCCTGGACCGAAACTGGATCTACACCTATGTAAATGAAAAACTGGCACAAACCGTAGGTAAAAAACGGGAGGAACTGTTAGGCAGAAATATCTGGGAAGTGTTCCCTGAAGCCGTCGGCACACCCGTATACAAAGCCTACCTGCGTGCCATGGAAGAACAGGTGGTGATCGATTTAGAACATTATTATCCGCCCTTTGAGCGGTGGTTTCAGCATCGCTTTTATCCTTCGGCCAATGGCGTTTCTGTGTTCAGCAAAGAGATTACCGATAGCAAACTGGCCGAAGCCAAAAATAGAGAGAAAGATCAGCAATTCAGAAAGTTATCGTCTAACGTCCCTGATCTGATCTTCCAGTTTACCAGAAATCCCAATGGCAGCTATACTGTTCCGGTTGCTTCCGAGGGTATTCGCAATATCTTTGGCTGTACGCCCGAAGAGGTGGCAAACGATTTTACACCCATCGGTAAAGTGATCCATCCCGACGACGCGGAAAGGGTGATTGCCGACATAGAGTACTCTGCAAAACATCTTACCCACTTTACCTGCGAGTTCAGAGTGCAAATTCCCGGCCGTCCCGTCCAGTGGATATTTTCCCGATCGACCCCCGAAAAACTGCCTGACGGAAGCATTACCTGGTACGGTTTTAATGCCAACATCACACAGAGAAAGGAGATGGAAGATGCCCTGCGCGAAAGCGAAGGCAAATTCCGGAAAATCTACGAAGAGGGGCCGTTTGGAATGGCATTAGTCAATGAGGCGTTTACATTTACAATGGTTAACCGCACCTTCTGCGAAATAACCGGCTATACCGAAGCCGAACTACAACAACTTACCTTCAGGGATATAACCTTTGCCGACGACAAGGAGATTGGCGTTGAGAGCATAAAAAAACTGATAAAAGGCGAAATCCCGGTCGTCAAGATTGAAAAGCGGTATGTCAGAAAAGATGGCGAGATTATCTGGGCGGCTGTTACGGTGGCCGCGAATTTTGACAAGAACGGAAAGTACCTTTACAATCTCTCTATCATTGAGGATATTACCGGCAGAAAGCAGAACGAAGAGAAGATACAAACGCTGAATGAACGGTTGGAGTTACTGGTAGAAGCCATACAAGAGCTATCCATTGCCACCTCTATAGAGCGGATTATGGAAACCGTCCGCACTGCGGCCCGAAAACTGGTGAACGCCGACGGAATTACGTTTATACTACGCGAGGGCGATAGCTGTTATTACGCCGACGAAGATAGCGTAAGCCCCCTCTGGAAAGGGCAGCGCTTCCCATTAACACAATGCATTAGCGGATGGGCCATACTCAACAAACAGACGGTTACCATTCCCGATATCTATACCGACAACAGAGTTCCGATCCAAGCGTACAAATCGACCTACGTAAAAAGTCTGGCCATTGCTCCCATTCGCCTAACGAATCCGCTGGGAGCCATTGGTGCCTACTGGGGTAGTCATTACATACCTTCAGAGATGGAGATAAAGTTGCTCTGTTCGTTGGCGGATGCTGCGGCAAAAGCGGTCGAAAACATACAACTTATTGAAAATCTTGAACAAACAATAAGTAAGCGGACCGCTCAACTGGAGGCGGTTAACAAAGAACTCGAAACCTTCACCTATTCGGTATCGCACGACCTGAAAGCGCCACTCAGAGGCATTGACGGATACAGCAAACTACTTTCTGATCTCCATGCCAACAACCTAAACGACGAGGCCAAATATTTTCTCTCCACCATCCGAAAGTCTACGCAACTGATGAGCCAGTTAATAGACGAACTGCTCCAGTATTCACGCCTTGAACGAAGCCAACTGCGCAGCGAACCGGTACTGATACAATCATTTGTCCAGGCCATTTTGAAAATCAATGAAGATGAAATTGTCTCACGCCGGATTTCAGTGACCGTCGATGTTCCTGAAACACCTATCACAGCCGATTCGAGCGGTATGCAAATGGCACTAAGGAACCTGATTGAGAATGCCATAAAATTCACAAAAGACGTTCCCGAACCCGCCATCCGAATTCGACAGGAGGAGCGCGAAAAGAGCTGGGTCATCTCCGTAAAAGACAATGGCATTGGGTTCGACATGAAGTACAGCCAACGCATATTCGAAATCTTTCAGCGTCTACACCGGGTAGAAGATTATCCCGGTACCGGTATCGGGCTTGCCATGGTGGGCAAAGCCATGCAGCGAATGAATGGAAAAGCATGGACAGAGAGCCACCCGGGTCAAGGTGCCACATTCTTTCTCGAAATTCCAAAACCTCAACATTGATGCCAACTAC
>JBFWIG010000061.1:0-10403 GCA_050256115.1 Bacteroidales bacterium
GCGTTACTCTCCCTGCCAGAATACCCTCGCAGGCTTCGTCCTGCGATTCGAATACCACGGCCTTGCCTTCAAAGTGGAAGAGGCTCTCTTTTACCCCTGCCGTTTTTACAATGCAGCCGTCGGCGGCAAGGTTTCCGTAGAGTACGGCTAACCCGCCATCGCGATTGTAGCAATTCTCTATACTTCTGATACAACCCTCTTTGCGATCGAGATCGGGTTGCGTAAAGAGGGTGCTTTGCGAGCCTAACACCAGGTTTCTCACGCCACAAGGGGCAGCCAGTGCACGTTCGCGTGCCACAGGAAGGGCGGTTTCGCGTGCGATGTCGTTTTGTTGTATGGCCTCAAGCAGGGTGAGTCCGTCGGCACGAACGGTGTCGGTGTGTAGCAGCCCTCCCTTTTCCAGCTGGCCCAGGATGGAGAGAATACCGCCGGCCCGGTTTACATCCTGCATGTGATACTTGGTGCTGTTGGGCGATACTTTGCACAATACGGGAACCTTGCGCGAAAGCGCATCGATATCTTTCATGGTAAAGCAAACCTCAGCTTCGTTGGCAATGGCCAGCAGATGGAGTACGGTATTGGTAGATCCTCCCATGGCAATATCGAGTGTCATGGCGTTCATAAAGGCCTCTTTGGTTGCAATAGAACGGGGAAGAACCTTGTTGTTTCCCTCCATGTAGTAGCTTTTTACCATCTCGACTATTCTTTTTGCCCCGTCGCGATAGAGTTGCATCCGTTTTTGATGGGTTGCCAACAGTGTTCCGTTTCCGGGAAGCGACATGCCGAGGGCCTCGGAGAGGCAGTTCATGGAGTTTGCCGTAAACATGCCGGAGCACGATCCGCAACTCGGACAGGCATTCTCTTCAACCGACTGAAGGTGATTGTCCGAAACCGCAGGATCGGCACCCATTACCATAACATCTACTAAATCGTATTTTTTGTCACCTACCACGCCTGCCTCCATGGGGCCGCCCGATACAAATATGGCCGGGATGTTGAGCCGCATGGCAGCCATCAGCATGCCGGGGGTAATTTTATCGCAGTTGCTGATACAGATCATGCCATCTACGCGGTGTGCGTTGCACATATATTCCACGCTGTCGGCAATCAGGTCGCGCGAAGGGAGCGAGTAGAGCATACCATCGTGACCCATGGCAATCCCGTCGTCTATGGCAATGGTGTCGAATTCTGCGGCAAAGAATCCCTCTTCTTCGATCCAGCTTTTAATTTGCTGTCCAATCTCATGCAGGTGAACGTGTCCGGGCACAAACTGTGTGAAGGAGTTCACCACGGCTATAATGGGTTTTCCAAATTGCGATTCTTTCATGCCGTTGGCACGCCAAAGGCTTCTTGCACCGGCCATTCTGCGGCCCTGTGTGCTGAGTGTGCTACGTAACTCGTTCATAATGTTTGAATTTAGTGTTGGTGTTGCTTGCAAAATTGGTAATCTCTTTTAAATGAAAAAGCCCCCCTCGTGCGGTGTGAGGAAGGCTTTTGGTATACGTATCAAACAAATAACACCCTTCACATCCGCTTTCTATTGCTGACGAGCACCACCACGAGGAGGCTGACGAGGGTGTTAATTCGATTCATGAGGAGTCTTTTTATGTTATAAAACATGGCAAATATAGAGATAATCTCAAATAATCAAAAAAAACTGCAAAAAAAGTTGGATTACCCTTTTATTTTAGGCAATCACGCCCGAGCCAATTACCTCATCGTCGATATACCAGGCCGCAAACTGTCCCGGAGCTATGCTTTTCTGCGGGGTTTCGAAGGCTAGAAAGTACGCCTCTTCAAAGGCATAGAGTGTGGCCTCCTGAAGGGGTTGTCTATAGCGAATTCTGGCTTTCACCTTTAATGAGTTGCCCGGGGCAATCTGCAAATCGGGTCGTACCCAGTGGGTTTCTGAGGCATTCATGCGTAAAGCGCTGTGGAAGAGGCCGGGATGAGTATCGCCCTGTCCGGTGTAAACAATGTTGTTATCTACATCGATTGCCAGAACAAAGGAGGGGAGCTCTCTGCCTCCGATCCGCAATCCTTTTCGCTGACCAATGGTGTAAAAATGGGCTCCTTCGTGTTCGCCCACCCTGAGGGCGGGGCACCCTCCAAAGTAGTAGGGTTCCGATAGCCGCAACAGTTTTTCGTGTAAGGAGATATCAAGGGTCAGGTTGGCTCTGGGCACCGCATCCGGAGCAATCTCTAAAATGGGGCCCGGCCAGGGTTTGAGCTGTTGTTGCAAAAAGAGGGGGAGATCTACTTTCCCAACGAAACAGATGCCTTGCGAATCTTTTTTTCGGGCCGAGGCCAGGCCATGTTGTTCGGCAATGGCTCTTACCTCGTTTTTTTGCAGGGCGCCAATCGGGAATAGTGCACGCGAAAGTTGTTGTTGCGAGAGCTGGCAGAGGAAATAGCTCTGGTCTTTGTTGCGATCGGCACCTGCCAATAACCGGTGAATGGTGTTTTGGCCCGTTTGGAAGCTCTCCTTCCGGCAGTAGTGGCCTGTGGCAACATATTCGGCACCATATTTTGCGGCCTCCTCCATAAAGACGTCGAACTTAATTTCGCGGTTGCAAAGTACGTCGGGATTGGGGGTTCGGCCTTTGCTGTATTCGCCAAACATATAATCTACCACTCTTTCGCGGTATTTCTCACTTAAATCGGTTACATAGAAGGGAATATCCAGTTTTCGAGCCACCAGACGGGCAAAGATGACATCGTCTTCCCAAGGACAGTCGCCCGACAGGGTTCCTTCGGTTTCGTGCCAGTTAATCATAAATAGTGCTGTAACATCATGTCCTTCTGCTTTAAGCAGATAGGCAGCAACACTCGAATCAACACCCCCCGAAAGACCTACCACCACTTTGGCCATACCCACGAAATTTGGGCGAAGTTAACCATATTGAATCTTCTTCCCAAATGGGGCGGTTTTCTGATAATAACACTAACTTTGCAGTTCAAATTATTGCTGGTTATGGCCAATTCGGTAAAAAAAGAGAAGGATGGGGCGCTCGTTGCCTTTTTCAAGGATCGTAGAACCCGTCTTTTTCTGGGTCTTGTGCTCCTCTTTTTTGCCTCTCTTATGGTTGTGGCGTTTGTATCCTATTTCTTCACCTGGAAATACGATCAGAGCTTTGAGTGGTCTAAGCTCTTCACTTCTGCTACCGACCGGGAGGTGCGTAACTGGGGTGGAAAGGTGGGGGCCCGGCTGGCCGAACAGTTTATGAATAAGGGGTTTGGTATCCCGGCATTCTTTATCCCCTTTTTCTTATTTGTGGTGGGTTTCCGTTTCTTTCAGATGCGCCTGATGCATCTGTGGAAGGCATTCTTCTTTTCGTCGGTCTCTATGCTCATCTTTTCGGCGAGTCTGGGCTTTTTGTTTGGCGAAGCGGGTGGATATATGGGCAGCGGTATGGGTGGTGCCCACGGTTTTTATATTGCCGAATGGCTCTCGGCGCGTTTGGGAGTGGTTGGCGCCGGCGGTTTGCTCGCAATATTGCTCTTCTTCTATCTCTTTGTAACGTTTAAGAGTTTTGCCAAGTGGTCGTCTAACCGCATGGGTGGACTGCGGAGTCAGGTGCAGGATGCCCTTACCGACTTACAAAAAAAGGAGCTGAAGAGACCCCTTCGCGATCAACGCAAAACGCCCGATGTGGTTACTGTTGAGGCGCCATTGCCTGTGGCAGCTGATAACAGGGTTAATCCTTATCAGCTCACAATCTTGCCAGAAGATGAGGCCACTGATCCGCTTCAGGATGAGAACAATGCCGTTGAGGAGGGTTCGCTTGCGGAGGTTTCCGGTAACGAGCCGGTTTCGCGTCCGGAGGAGGTGGAGCTTACGGTTACCCAAAAACGGGAGTCGGATAAACCGGCCGAACATATCGCTTCGCGTGTTGAAGCATTTGGAGAGTACGATCCTACACTCGATCTTTCGCACTATAAACTTCCTCCCATTGAGCTGCTTGCAGAACATCTCTCCACTTCTCAGGAGGTTTCGAACGAAGAGTTGCTCAATAACAAGAAGAAGATTATTGAGACGCTTGGTAATTATAAGATTCAGATAGAGAAGATTAAGGCAACTATTGGCCCCACTGTTACCTTATACGAGATTGTGCCTGCTCCCGGGGTGAGGATATCGCGCATTAAGAATCTGGAGGATGATATTGCCTTGAGTCTTTCGGCTCTGGGTATCCGGATTATTGCCCCTATGCCCGGAAAGGGAACCATTGGTATAGAGGTGCCCAATCAATACCCGGAGATTGTAAGTATGCGCTCTATTATTGCGTCGAAACGATTTCAGGAGTCGACGGGCGATCTTACAGTGGCTCTCGGTAAAACCATTTCGAACGAAACCTTTGTGTTTGATCTTACCAAGATGCCCCACTTGCTGGTGGCAGGTGCTACAGGGCAGGGTAAGTCGGTGGGATTGAATGCAATCATCACCTCTATTCTCTACAAAAAGCACCCTGCGCAGGTTAAATTTGTGCTGGTCGATCCTAAAAAAGTGGAGTTAACGCTCTACTCTAAGATTGAACGCCATTTTCTGGCCATGTTACCCGACGGCGATGAGGCGATTATTACAGATACACAACGGGTTATTAATACGCTCAATTCACTCTGTATTGAGATGGATACCCGGTACGATCTGTTGCGTATGGCCGAGGTGCGCAATATTAAGGAGTACAATGCCCGATTTGTTTCGCGACGGTTGCTCCCCACCGATGGACATAGATATCTTCCTTATATTGTGGTGATTGTTGATGAGTTTGCCGATCTGATCATGACTGCGGGCAAGGAGATTGAGATGCCGATATCGCGTTTGGCACAATTGGCTCGTGCTGTGGGTATTCACTTGGTAATTGCCACGCAGCGCCCTTCGGTAAATATCATTACCGGCACCATTAAAGCCAACTTTCCGGCCCGTATTGCCTTTAGAGTAACCTCAAAAATTGATTCTCGCACCATTCTCGATATGGGAGGTGCCGACCAGTTGGTGGGCAGGGGCGATCTGCTTCTCTCAACCGGTCAGGAGATGATTCGTTTGCAGTGTGCGTTTATCGATATTCCCGAATTAGAGAGAATCACTGATTTTATCGGTTCGCAGCAGGGGTACACTTCGGCTATGCAGTTGCCCGAATATTACGGCGAGGAGAGTACATCCGATGCCAGGGAGGTTGATCTCTCTAAGCGCGACGAGCTCTTTTCTGATGCTGCCCGTTTATTGGTGATGCATCAGCAGGGCTCCACCTCTCTCATTCAACGCAAGTTTTCTATTGGCTATGCCAGGGCCGGGCGGATTATGGACCAACTGGAGGCCGCAAATATTGTGGGGCCTTTCGAGGGGAGTAAAGCCCGACAGGTTTTATTTGTAGATCAGCTCTCTTTGGAACAATATTTGAGAGATCGCTTTTAACGGTTTTTTCTTCTTCTCTTCTCGTCTCTTCTCTTCTTTCGCATGAATCGATTGCTCCTTATTCCTTTTTCGCTCTTTTTGCTTTTCGGTGTGGTTCAACAGCCTCTCCCGGCTCAGTCGGATGCCAGGGCGCAGAGCTATATTGATCGGCTGAAGAGAGCCACTGCCTCGCCCGACGGATGGAAGGCCCGCTTTCTGTTTGTGGCCTCCGAGACGGCAGTTGCGCCCGATCTCTCTTCGGGAAGAGAGGGCTTTCTGTTTGTGCTGGGTAGCCGTTATAAGATTCAGCTCAGCGATATGGAGCTCTTTTTCGATGGCAAACAGGTGGCTCAATATCTGGCAGATGCAAATGAGTTAACCTTGTCGAAGGCCGAAGATTTCTTCGATCCCGAAGATTTGTCGCTCTTTAATCCGCTGAAGCTTTTCGATGTGCAGGGGAGAGATTTTGCCATGCAGTTTCTGGGTAACACTACTGTTAACGGGGGGCCGGCTGCGGAGGTGTTGCTTAAGCCCCGCAAGGAGACCAATCGTTATGAATCGGTTCTGCTTACCATCGATGAGAAGAGCGCTCTGCCTCTGCGGCTAAAGATTACGCGTAAAGGAGGGGGCGAGCAGTTATTGCAGTTAACATTACCTGTGCAGTCTGAAAAGATCACCGATTCTATGGTTACTTTTCAACCTGCTGCTCATCCCGGGGTTGAGACAATCGATATGCGGTAATTTCATAGAAAATGCCCCGGCGCTTCTCCTTTATGGAGTGGCGCCGGGGCATTTTCTAGGGGTTTATCCGGGTGAAGAGGGTTTAGGCCAGGGTATCGTCTACAAAGATCCGGCCGCAATACTCACAGACAATGATTTTCTTTCTGGAGCGGATGTCGAGTTGTCGTTGCGGAGGAATGTTGTTAAAGCAGCCCCCACAGGCATCTCTTTGTACGGTTACAACGGCTAAACGATTGTAGACGCTGTTACGAATGCGCGAATAGGCAGAGAGCAGACGGGGTTCGATTTTCTCTTCAATCTGTTTTGCCTTGGCAATAAGTTGCTCTTCGTCTTTATTGGTATCTACCGAGATATCTTCAAGCTCCTTCTTTTTGTCGACCAGGTCGGCATTCTTCGATTCCAGTTGCTCCAGCGCACGCTCTATAGCCTGGTTCCGTTCGTCGACCTGGGCCATAAATTCACGGATTCTCTTTTCGGAGAGTTCAATTTCGAGGGTCTGGTACTCTATCTCTTTCGAGAGGGAGTCGTACTCGCGGTTGTTACGGACGTTATCTTGCTGCTCTTTGTACTTCTTGATCAGGTTTTGGGAGTTGACAATCTCCGTGTTTTTGGTGGTCAAAGCGGTTTCAAGCGCCTTGATCTCTTCGCGGTAGTTATGGATCCTGGTCTCTAATCCGGCTATTTCGTCTTCCAGATCGCGCACCTCCAGCGGAAGTTCACCCCTCAATATATTGATTTTGTCGAGTTCACTGTGCACTTTTTGCAGTTGGTACAGCGCACGCAATTTTTCCTCAACAGAAATTTCCGCTACTTCAGACGGTTTGTTCTTCTCATTCACCATACTAGAGATAATTTATCGGATTGGTTTTGATCGTAGAAATGTGAACCGCAAAATTATTGAATTTTTTGGTTAGAACATCATAAAAGAGCTCTTTTGTAAACTGTTCAGTTTCGTAGTGTCCTGCATCTACCAATAGCAGGGCTCCTTCGGCCGCTTGAAAGGCATGATATTTCAGGTCGGCAGTGATATAGGCGTCGGCTCCCGCCGCGATGGCCAATTCGAGAAGGTCAGACCCGGAGCCTCCGCAGAGCGCCACCTTTTGAACAGGGCGGGAGGGAGGCGTGTTATAACGGATAGCTCCGCACTGCAATTTCTCTTTGAGTTGTTCCAGAAAGCGGGTTGCCTGAAGGGGCTCAGGCAGATTTCCGATCCAGCCGAATCCTGCCTGATAAGGGGCGCTGAGCAGGGGTAGGGCGGAGAGCAACTCCTGCCGGGGTTCCAGAATAGAGCCGTTGGTGATGCCCAATTTTTGTGCCAGGTATCGGCTTACCCCGTTGGGAGAGGCATCGAGGTTGGTGTGGCAGGCGTAGACGGCAATGTTTTCTCTGATACATCGATGCACAATCCGTTCGGCGGGAGTGGCTCCGGTAATCTGTTTCAGGGGTTTGAAAATCAGGGGATGGTGTGTCACTATCAGATCTACACCCAGCCTGATGGCCTCTTCTGTTACCTGCTCGTTCAGATCGAGGGTAACCAGCGCAGAATTAATCGGCAGGTCCGGTTGGCCCAACTGTAATCCACTGTTATCGTACGATTCTTGATGGGATAGCGGAGCCAGCTCTTCCAGGCAGTAGGCAATCTCTTTAAGTAAGGGCATGCGGCAGCAGATTATTCAAGGTGTTCGCGAAGGGTTAGCAGAGAAGAGCGGATGGCCTGAAGTCGTTTCACAATCTCAAAGTTTTGTTCGGCCTCTTCGCGGTTTTCGGAGAGTTTTTGTTGCGCCCCTTTCAGGGTCATTCCCCGCTCTTTTACATAGTGGTAAATCAGGTGAAAGTTGTTGATGTCAAGCTGGGTAAAGAGTCGGTTGCCCTTTTTGTTTTTACGGGGCTTAATGATATCAAACTGCTGCTCCCAATATCGTATGAGTGAGCTGTTTACATCGAACATCGCGGCAACTTCGCCTATGGAGTAGTAGAGTTTTTCTACCCGTTTTGCTTTGTAGGGCATAGTGTATGGGCCTTTAATCGAACGCCTGACCGGCATTATCGGAAATATTCACAAGTTGGGCATATTCATCGGCCGTAAGGTCGTTGAAATAGAAGTTAACCGGATTGAGTGCCCTGCCTCCTTTTCGTACTTCGTAATGGAGATGCGGACCTGTTGATTTCCCGGTGTTACCGGCCTTCCCAATCACTTCGCCCCGTTTTACCTTTTGTCCTTTTTGTACAGAAAATGCCGAAAGATGTGCATACCGGGTGGTGTAGCCAAAGCCGTGATCTATTACAATGGCATTGCCATATTCGCCATCGCGACCGCGACCCACCACTACGCCATCGCCGGTGGCATAGATATCGGTACCCACAGGTACCGAGAAGTCCATCCCTTCGTGCATCCGGGGCACCTTGTAAATGGGGTCTATTCGCATGCCATATCCGCCGGCAGCCCGTTTAAGGTCTTTGTTGGCAACCGGCTGTATGGAGGGAATGGCGGCAATCATTGCCGACTTGTTGTTGGCCAGAAGGATGAGTTCATCGTACGATTTTGACTGAACGTAAAGCTGCTTTTGCAGGGTGTTGATTTTGGTGGCCGTTTCTACTACCAGTTTTTCGTTGCTCAGGGTTGAGAAGTTGTCTATGCGGTTCATCCCCCCGGTTCCGGCCTTTCGGATGGTAGAGGGAATGGGTTCCGATTCAAAGATGACGCGATAGAGATTGTCGTCACGATCTTGTAAATCGTTTAACACCAATTCAATCTGGCTGAGTTTTCGTTGCATTACCTCATATTGCAACTGAAGTTGTTCGTTTTCGCGGCTAAGTACCCTTTCGCGCGGCGACTCAAAAAAGCGGGCAAAAAGCAGATAGTATCCGATAGCCACAAAGATGCTGGCTGTAAAAAAGGTAAAGGCCTTTACAATCAATCCTTTGATGCTGACGGTGATTTTTTCGAACCGCAGCGACTCGGGATTAAACCTGTAGGTTGGCTTTAACATATTGCAGAATTGAAGAGAATAGGGCGATTAATGCGTAAGGAATGTGGCCAAAATTAAATCAATTAATTACTTTTGCCAAATTCAAAAAGTATTATTAGTTTTTTTTAACGGTTTAGTTTTCAGATTATCAGCGGCATGATGACCACAAAAGAGATTCGATTATCCTTCCTTGACTTCTTTGCTTCCAAACAGCACCAGATTGTTCCTTCGGCCCCGATGGTGGTGAAGAACGATCCTACGCTTATGTTCACCAATGCCGGGATGAACCCCTTTAAGGAGATTTTTTTAGGCAATACCCCGCCCAAGTCGCTTCGCGTGGCCGATAGCCAGAAGTGTTTGCGTGTAAGCGGGAAACACAATGATCTGGAGGAGGTGGGTCACGACACCTATCACCATACCATGTTCGAGATGTTGGGCAACTGGTCTTTTGGCGACTATTTCAAAGAGGAGGCTATCGATTGGGCCTGGGAGTATCTCACGGAGGTGGTTAACATAGACAAGGATCGTCTTTATGTGACAGTTTTTGAGGGAAGCCCCGACGACAAACTCGAGATGGACCAGGAGGCCTTTGCTTTCTGGAAAAAACATCTGCCCGAATCGCGCATCTTGCTTGGGAACAAAAAAGACAATTTTTGGGAGATGGGCGATACGGGTCCCTGCGGACCCTGTTCCGAGATTCATTACGACTCGCGCCCCGAAGCTGAACGTCTGGCTCTTCCCGGACATGAATTGGTGAATCAGAGTGATCCACAGGTGATTGAGATCTGGAATCTGGTCTTTATGCAATTTAACCGCAAAGCCTCCGGAGCGTTAGAGCGTCTACCGGCTTGTCATGTAGATACAGGTATGGGGTTTGAACGGTTGTGTCGTGTTTTGCAGCATAAGACGTCGAATTATGATATCGATCTCTTTGCCGACATCATCAAGGCGATTGGCCAGTTGGTAGGAAAAAAATATGGCGAAGATGAATCGGTCGATGTGGCGATGCGGGTGGTTGCCGACCATTTGCGTGCCATCGCTTTTTCCATTGCCGATGGTCAGATCCCCTCTAATAATAAGGCCGGTTATGTGATTCGTCGTCTGTTGCGGCGTGCGGTTCGCTACGGCTATACCTTTCTTAACCAAAAAGAGCCCTTTATCTATGCGCTGGTGCCTACGCTGATTGAGGTAATGGGTAGTTCCTATCCCGAATTAACGGCACAAAGAGATTTGATTGTAAAGGTTATAAAAGAGGAGGAGAACTCCTTTCTGCATACCCTCGAAACGGGTCTCCGGCTTAT
>JBFWIG010000062.1:0-10355 GCA_050256115.1 Bacteroidales bacterium
CTTTATCGGAAGTCCCTACGCAGAGGGAGTCGCCGACACAGGCAATAGCTGTGAGCGCCATTCCACGACTCTCCTCAATAAAGCGAGGTGTCGGTATTTCAGCAGAGGGGCTGCCAAGGGTCACCAGCCCCTCCTCGGTGGCCAGCCATAGGAGAGAGTCGGGGCCAAAGAGGGCTCCGGCTACAGATCTTCCCTGAGAACCCTTTTCAGGATAGAGTTGCGTAATCCTGATTTGCAGAGGGTCGAACCGGAAAAAGCCCCGGTCAGTACCCACGCCCACACAGCCGGAAGGAAGCGCTACCAGCGAGAGAATACGCAGCGCACGGCTAACCGAATCGACCGGGTGAATCCCGGTTCTTTCAGGACTCCTCACATACAACCCCTTATCGGTGCCAATCCACATCCTGCGTAGGGAGTCCTCCAACAGGCAGTTCACCGTTGTTTTGGAGGCAAACCACGAGGAGTAGGGGCGAATCTCAGCCCCATCGTACCGATCGAGCCCCTCGAGGGTACCCAACCAGATGTAGCCCAGATGGTCGGGCAGTATTGCCCTCACGTGATTGGCCGATAGCCCCTCCTCAACGGTAAGTGCCGAGAAGAGCCGGTCTTCTGCGGCAACGCGCAGACCGAACAGGGACCATAAAAGAGCTCCAATGGTGAGAAATAGGGTGCGCATGCAGAGATAATCCTTGGGTGAAGCGAACCAAAAATACAAAATCTGTTTCCTTTCCTCCCTATTCAAACTATCTTTACGCCACTTAGCCAAACACAACCGCATGAAATCGCTCATCACCCTGCTTCTGGGCCTCTTTGTATATGCCGCCCATGCTCAGACCTCTCCCCTCTTCTGGTCTATTCAGCCCGATCGCTCCATTGTCTGGAATGTTCAACCGGGTGTTGCGCACACCGACCACGTGGAGATGAGCGGCCTGCAGCTTTCCGCCATCATCACCTATGGCGTCAATCCCGACGGCACGCTGCTACTGAAAAGCCAGCTGGTGTTTCCCATGCTGCGAACCCTTCCCAACGACACCCACGCCAGCTTCTCGGAGCGGTTCGACATGCAACCGGAGATTCTGGTAAACGGCACCCCGGTTGTGGAACAACCCACGCTTTTCCAACACAAAGGGGTGTTGCAAGTGGTAAGCAAAACGGGCACCCCGCTCCAAATTGAACGAACCCTCTTCCCTTCGACCGATAAGGCAGTTTTCACGGCGCTCTTTACCCTCCGAAACATCTCGGGTACAGCCTGTTCGGTTACCTTCAATTTTACACCGGTTCAACTCTCCACCCCGGCCGACAAGGGTGCCGAAGGGGTCTATTTGCTCGATGCCGAAGCAAGCCACACCGGCACCTTTACGCTTGACCCCGGCCAAAGCCGGGAGATTGCGCTCTTCTATTCGGGGCGCCGTGCCTTCGAGAAGAAGCCGACCTACTCCTACAGCTACGAGCTCGCAAAGCGGAAAGCGCTTGTGAACCAACTGTCGGAATCCTTGGTGCTCAACACACCCAACGATACCCTCAATATGCTCTTTGCCTTTGCCAAACTCAGGGCAGCCGAAAGCATTTACGACACCCGGGGCGGACTTATGCACGGCCCGGGCGGCGGACGCTACTATGCAGCCATCTGGGCCAACGATCAGGCCGAATATGTAAACCCCTTCTTCCCCTTTCTGGGCAACCTCGAAGGCAACGAGTCGGCGCTCAACAGCTTCCGTCACTTTGCCCGCTTCATGAATCCGGGCTTTAAACCCATCCCCAGCTCTATCATTGCCGAGGGAGAGAGCTACTGGAACGGTGCAGGCGACCGGGGCGACCAGGCCATGATTGCCTATGGCGCCTCCCGTTTTGCCCTTTCGCTGGGAAACCGGGAAACCGGCCGCGAGTTATGGCCGCTCATCAGCTGGTGTCTCGAATACCTGGAACGCAAAAAGTCCGAAAAAGGGGTCATCTTCTCCGACTCCGACGAACTCGAAGGTCGGTTCCCCGCCGGAAAATACAACCTCTCCACCAACAGCCTGGCCTATGGCGCCCTTCTGAGTGCCGCCGATCTTGCCTCCGAACTGGGCAAGCCCGACACAGCCACCCTTTTCCGCAACCGCGCCAAACTCCTTGCCACAGCCATGGAGTCGTACTTTGGAGCCGAAGTGGAAGGGTTTAACACCTACCGCTATTACAGCGAAAACAACAAACTTCGCGCCTGGATCTGCATTCCGCTCACCATGGGCATCATTACCCGCCGCGAGGCCACCATTAATGCACTGCTCTCGCCTCGCCTCTGGACCGAAAACGGCATCCTCACCGAATCGGGAAGCACAACCTTCTGGGACAGAGCCACCCTCTATGCATTCAGGGGGCTCCTTGCCTCCGGTGCCACCGAACGCGTAATGCCCTACCTCTCCTACTACTCCGCCCGGCGGCTATTGGGCGATCACGTACCCTACCCGGTAGAGGCGTGGCCCGAAGGAAACCAACGTCACCTCTCGGCCGAAAGCGGACTCTACTGCCGGGTCATCACCGAAGGACTCTTTGGCATCACCCCCACAGGCTTCTCCTCCTTTACCCTCGAGCCCCGCCTTCCCGAAGCCTGGAACCAAATGGAACTCAACCAAATCAAAGCCTTCGGCACCACCTTCGACATCCGGATAGCACGAAAAGGAAAAAAACATACAGTAACCATCCTTCAACAAGGCAAACAACCCATCCAAACCCACTACAACCACCAACCCCTCCACATCCAACTCCAACCCTAACATTTTCTAATGGTGAATGGTGAATGGTGAATGGTGAATGGTGAATGGTTAATCTCTTATACGCGCAAGCGCGAAAAACCATTCGAACATTTGAGCACCAGAGCACCAGAGCACCAAAGCACCAGAGCACCAGAGCACCCGCGCGAAGCGCAGCACTCGAAGCGCGTACGCGCTTCGAAGCACCAGAGCACAGCGCGTCAGCGCATTAACCATTAACCATTGATAATTAACCATTTCGCGCGAAGCGCATTCACCATTAACCATTAACCATTAACCACTATCTTCATGAAGTCCTTTCCCCTTCTCCTGGCGCTATTCCTGTTTGCTGCCTGTCAGACCCCCAAAAAAACCGCCGATGCCCCGGTACCGAACCGGTGGAGTGTGGAACAAGCCAATGCCTGGCAAGCCGAAAACGGCTGGTTACGCGGTTCGAACTTCAATCCCAGCACCGCCATTAATCAACTGGAAATGTGGCAGGCCGAAACCTTCGACACCACCACCATTGCCCGCGAACTGGGGTGGGCAGCCGAAATCGGAATGAACGCCATGCGCGTATACCTGCACCATGTGGCATGGGAAACCGACAAAGAGGGATTCAAAAAGCGAATGGATCAATACCTGACCATTGCCAATCGGAATGGCATCAAAACCCTCTTCGTCTTTTTCGACGACTGCTGGAATCCCACCTATCAGGCCGGCAAACAGCCCGATCCCAAACCGGGCGTACACAATTCGGGCTGGGTACGCGATCCCGGCGATCTCCTGCATCGGGACTCCACTCTGATGGTTACGCTCGAAGCCTACGTAAAAGATGTACTCACCACCTTTGCCAATGACAAACGGATTGCCCTTTGGGATCTCTACAACGAACCGGGCAACTCGGGCTATGGCAACCGTTCGCTTCCGCTACTGAAAAAGGTATTCGAATGGGGCTGGGAAGTTCGTCCGTCGCAGCCCCTCTCGGCAGGCGTCTGGAGCCTTCCGCTCTCCGAACTGAATGCCTTCCAGGTGGAGAGCTCCGACGTTATCACCTACCACAACTATAACGGGCCCGAAGAGCACCAGGCAGCCATCGACACCCTCAAAAAATATGGTCGTCCCCTGGTTTGCACCGAATATATGGCCCGCCGCAACAACAGCCTTTTCCAGAACATCATGCCCATCTTGAAAGCCCAAAACATCGCCGCCATCAACTGGGGACTGGTTGCCGGCAAGTCGAACACCAAATATGCCTGGGACGAACCCATTGCTGACGGCTCAGAGCCAGCCCTCTGGTTTCACGAAATCTTCCGCCCCGATGGCACTCCTTACAAACAAGAGGAGGTAGATCTGATCAAGCGTTTAACGCTGGAGAAATAGTACAAGGGAAGTGATGTAGTGCTGCGCTGACGCGCGAGTGCTCTAATGCTGCGCTTCGCGCTGGTGCTCTGGCGTTCTGGTGCTTCAAAGTGCTATGCACTTTGAGTGCTCTGGTGATGCGCTTCGCGCTGGTGCTCTGAGATGCTTGTGCTGTGCCGAAGCACCAAAAGATATACTGTTCCCCACATTTTTTGTCATTGTGGGACAGTATATCTTGAAAAAGGCAAAAACAACCTCCGCGCATGCGCGTATAACTAATTAACCATTCACCACTAACCATTCACCATTTGCGCGTCAGCGCATTAGCGCGTCAGCGCAGCACTATAGCTCTTGAAGCGCAATGCGCTTCGAAGCACCAGAGCACTTCTTTACTCCAGAGCACTATAGCATTTTCCTTTCAAAGGTGTGTTTGCCCGCGCCGACATTTTCTATGCGGAGGTAGTTGCCCTCTTCGATGGCTTTGCGTTTCTTGCCGTTTATCCATACCTGGTTTCCGGTTGTGCCGGCTTTGGGAAGGTAGACAACGGCTTTCACGTTGGGCGGGAGGGTAACGGTCATCAGGAAGCGTTGGTTGTTACGGTTCCAATTTACGGCAATGGGGCCGCGGTCGGTGGGAATCTCTCCTTCGGCACTAAGCAGCGATTGGCCAAAGTCGAGGGGCTTTATGCGAACGAGGGCATGCTGGGGTTCGAGCGGTTCCACGCCCAAAATAAATTGCTGAATGCCCAACAGACCAACGATTCCCCAGGGATGCGAGAGGCTTTCGCCTCGTTCGGGGGCATCCCACGACTCCCAGGTGGCGGTTCCGCCCAACGCAAGGGTGCGGGCCCAGCCGTCCCATTCGGGATTGGTGTAGAGTTCAACCAGATGCTCTCCCTCGCCGGCTTTGCCAATGGCCTCAGGGAGCCAACGCAGAGGCACCATACCCACGCTCATCTTGCGCTCCTTCAGCGCCGAGATAACCGACGATTTGTTGGCTTCGGGCACAATACCCAAGGCCAGAGGCATCATATTGGCATGTTGCGACACATGACCACTGGGGCTCTTGTCGGCCATCAACCCATCGATATAGGTCCCGTTGGCATTGATCAGTTGGCGGTTTATGGCCGCCTTCATAGCCTCAGCTTTGTCGCGGTATAGCTTCTCATCTTCGCGATTGCCAAGCAATCCGGCAATCTTCGATACAATATCGTAATCGGCAAAAGCGTAGGCATTGATTACCGTTCGCGCCTCGGCTTCCATATCATACCCGTAACGCATAGCAGCCGGCCAGTCGATGATGCCGTACTGATAGGGTCCGCTGCCACCGGCCAACTTATGGATCAACCCGGTTTCGGGGTTTTGGTAGGCGGATACATATTCGGCCACCTTCCGGAGCTTTGTGTAGTTATCGCGCAGAAACTGCAGATTTCCGGTTAACATGTAGTAGTCCCAGACCCAAACCAGAAACGACTGGGTATAGTCGGGGATATCGCGCTTTCCGTCCGAATTGGGATAGACAGCATTGAGGCGGCCGTCGGGCCAATATTGATCCTGCGAATCGAGCGCCTCGAGCATCACGCGCAGATTGTAGGCACGATCGCCAAAAATGGCCATGGCCGGAACCCCTTGTGCCCAACTATCACCGAGGAAGGCACCCTTCTCACGGGTGGGGGTATCGACAAACTGCTCCTGCATACCCAAGGTAAGCGTGTGTGTCATCAACTCCCAAACGCGGTTGAGCATCGGGTTGGAGGAGGAAAAACGGGCGCGCGACGGATCGAGTTCGTAATAACGCACCGTAAACGACACATTCTCTCGGGTAAGCTTACAGGGGGAGTTTTCCACCTGAAGGTATCGATATCCAAAATAGACCACAGGGGCAAACACCGCCGGTTTTCCGTCGAGCACAAAGAAGGAGCTGAGATTGGTACTCTGATTTTGCCGGGTAGAAACGGTACCGTCTTCATTCAGTACATATCCCCCCTGCATATTCACCACATCGCCGGGGTTTCCACCCGAGAAGTGAATGACAGGGGTCCCGGCATACACCTTACCCAGATCTATCACATACTTTCCATTGCCCAGATCGGTTACCGACAGGGGAGGCTGCGACTTCTCAATCAAACGGGTAAGATCGGGCTGCAGTTCGCCCGTCCAGGGCGCTGTGGGGTGCGGACCCACCTCCGTGGCAGCAGCCCACGAAGCATCGTTGAAGGAGGGTTGATGCCAATCCTTCAGAATCTTCGAGGCGTGAATCTTATCGATATACCCTACCCCTTCGCCGCCTCTCGCAGGCTGCCCAGGCTCCCAGGCCTCCACCCGCGACTGTTTCCAGGTGCCGTCGGAATTCACCACAGCAGTGGTACCATCGGCATACTCCACAACCACCTTCATCAGCAGGCCGGCTGCACCGGCGGCTCTCCCCTGCCCTCCTCCAAACCAATGGGCCATACAGGCAAAAAGATTGGAGCTGCCCGGCTTCAGTTGCTCCGTGATATCGAATGCATTGTAATAACTATACTGCGGGTAGTGGTAGGCCTGCCCCTTCCCGGCGAGCCGACCGTTTACCCAGAGCTGGTAGTTATGCCACACCGAAAGGTAGGCAATTGCCCTTTTGATCTGCCCTTCCGGGAGCGAAACCGATTTCCTGAAGTAGGTATAATTGTCGCGATCGGTGGTTTCGCGACGAATCCATTTGGCTCCGCTCCAGTCGGCAGCGGTTAACAGACCCACATCGAAAGTAGCCGACTCGGAATAGGGGCTCACCTTCCCCTTGGCATTCCAGGTTCGTACCTTCCAGAAATAGCGGGTACCCGAACCAAGAGGGTTCCCGGCATACTGCAGATGGTTTTGGGTTGCCGAGGGCACCTTCCCGCTATCCCACATATCGGCCACTCCCGTCTCCAGCTTCTCCGGCGCCGAAGCCACCAGAATCTGGTAAGCCGACTGCAACGCCCCACCATCCGAATCATTCACATACCACCCAAAGTAGGGATGGTTATCGGTTCCTACCGGATTCACCTTATCGAAACTCCGCAGATGGGAGGGCGCACCGGGATTGGCTGCAATCATCGACGAGGGAGTGGGCAGCAACGAAAAAAGCAACGAAAAAAGCAGCGAAAAGGAGAGGAGACGAAAGTTTGGCATAGTCGGAATCGTTAGATAACAGCCGAAATTGCAACGGGTAACCACAAATATAGGCTATTTTACGGAGCCAGAAAATGCTGCTGTATAAGAGAGAAGTAATAATCGGTACTCTGCCGATGCTCCTTATCGGGGATAAAGACCCTACTTACACGCAACGAATTATCGAGCCAAAACAAAAGCGGCGCACTCTCCATCTCGAAAGGCAGATGCAGCTTTCCGCTCTGAAACAGCACATCCGAGTCGAAACGATTCAACCGTTTGAGCTGTTGCATATCCTGCTGCCTGCCGCCCGAAGCCAAAATCAGTATATGCTCCTCGCCAGCCGCCCCGGCCAACGCTTTCATCTTTTCCAGATTCTCGTTGATGCAGGTTCGGCAATTCACCTCCGAATAGTAGAGCACCAGCCTCGGGCCGTTTTGCATCAGCTCCCCAAGCAGAACCGCCTCACCCTTAGGGTTCCTAAGCGTAAGGGTATCGCTTAGAAAGGTATCCTCCATGGCCAGCATCTTCTCTATCTTCTCATAAAGGTCAAGGTTCATCTCCTCATGCATTGCGGAGAGCCCTTTTTGGTAACTCAGCTCGGTTTCAATCTGTTCAACCCGCCGGCTATCGGTCCGGGTTGCAAAATAGACCACCTGCATCAGATTAAACAGCAATGAGATGGCTAAAAGGGTAATCCAGATATGTGTACTCTTCATACGATAGGGGTTTGATACTTCAATGATCACACAATTAGCGGCCTATATCCGATTCATAGCCCGTTGAGTCGGCCGGTTTTATCTCCACAAAATAGAGTGCCGGGTTATCACCCTCACGGGCATTCTGGATAATTGCCCGATGCTCGGGCGAACGTCGGGCTTCAATGGCACGAATCACCGAATCAGGCGTATCACTTCCATATGGAATATTCACCAAAGGAGCCACAAAATAGTTGCCGTAGGTAGCGCGAAACGAATTGGGTTGCCCGCCCGAAAAATTAATGTGCGGATGTCGTACATGGGTAATTTTATCGTAAAACACATCCCGCTGGAGAGGCCCACACACAAAAGCACAATAGAAGAAGCGATCGGTTTCTAAAACACTACGCAAATTAACGGCATAGCCCGACTTCAATAATTTAGCAGGACTCTCCTTCGAAAAACCCCGTTTAAGATAGTCGAGCGGTAAGGCCCGCTTGCCAAAATCGATGTAGATACCGCGCTTTATTCCGTTTTTGTCGATCTCGAAGATGGTATCACAGCGAATGGGGGTGTAGAATATCTTCCCGGAAGATACGGTAAAAGGAAACTTGTTGGGCAAAAAATGACCCTTTTGCAGGCGCTTAAACCCTACTATCGAATCGCCTCTGATCAGGTTCAGATGATACTGCGCCTTCCCCTTGAAGGGAAGGATATAGATCTGATCGAGCGCATACGATAGAGAGTCGAAATAGATGCCCGAGTTTACGGCATAGCTCTTATCGGCAGGAAGGGTATTGATATACCGGCCGTCGGAGAGCCGATAGCGATGAAAATCGCGCGTCTGCGAATCGAATAGCACCACCATCCGGTTTAGAGAATCTACCGAAAACTGACTTGCCTCGAAGTACTCTCCGGGGCCCCGCCCCTTTCTTCCTGCCTGGTAGAGAAACCGCCCCTTCATATCAAAGACAAAGAGGGCATTGGCAATATTTTTGTCGAGTACAAAGATCTTGTTGCAACAGAGCTGCAACTGCTCCACATTTGCAATCAGACATTCCGGGGAGGTTTCGAGCTGTACCCAAAAATCATGCGCTATCCGCTCCCTGGAAAGAGGCTGTTGATTGGCAGGATCTTTTGGCGTATAGTCCAGATCAACCCGGATGGTCTCTACCGGGAAGGTGGGGGCATAGTCTCTGACCATCGTTTTCTGTTCACAGGCAAAGAGGAAGCTAAGGGCTAATAGAAAAAGTAGAGATGTGGTGCCTTTCATAATGGTTTTCGTTAGTAAGCAACCGGAGATTAATGGTTCTGTGGCGAGATTCTTTCCACTCGCCACAGAACCACACATCATATTATCAATTAATTGGCGCACAAGGCGTTACAAGATTCTGATTGCAGCGAGAAATCAAAGAAAACTTACACACCATCTTTGAACCGTAGTCTGTGTAAGTCCCGGCAGCAGCAACAGGAACACCTTTGAATAACGCCCCCGCCGCCAAAGTAACTTGGTAAAGTATACACTCATCAGCCTCCAATTGTGCCATATAGGAATAATTGGGCTCCGTCGTACCACTCCCTCCGGTGCCGGTGGCCAGGATTTCGGGGTTAAAACGGAGGCTTAACATGCCATAGTTGTTCAGCGCATATTGCAGATTCATGCCTATCACCATCAGAAACAGGGTGAGACCTACCAGGTAAAATTTACTTCTCTTCATAATGTTTTGATTATTAATTTATTGAACTTATAGAATATCTATTGATACACACTTTCTCTCAGAAAACAAACAGTATAACTCTTCCGATCCGCAGAGGAACTCCCCCTCCGGACTGCCAACTTTTGGAACCTGGTTCCTCCGTCGGCACAAATCACTCTTTCGGCCCCCGTCAGAGGGCCTGAACCGAATCGCGGCTCTCCGGCTCAGAAGGGTCAACCGGTTCGGCTGGTTTTATCTCCACAAAATAGAGCACCGGGTTATCGCCCTCACGGGCCTTCTGAATAATCGCCCGATGTTCGGGCGAACGTCTTTCCTCAATAGCCCTTTGAATATCGTTTGTGCTAACCTGGTTATAGTCATGGGCATTCTCCAGCTTGGCAACAAAATAGTTCCCGTAAGTGGTGCGAAACGCATTGGGCTGGCCTTCTGCAAAAAAGAGATGCGGATTGTGCTCATGAGTAACTTTATCGTAGAACACGGTTCTCAGATGTGTCCCATACAAAAAAGCACAATAGAAGAAGCGATCGGTTTCTAAAACACTACGCAAATTAACGGCATAGCCCGACTTCATCAATGCAGCACTGTTCCCCTCCGAAAAACCCCGTTTAAGATAGTCGAGCGGTAAGGCCCGCTTGCCAAAATCGATGTAGATACCGCGCTTTATTCCGTTTTTGTCGATCTCGAAGATGGTATCACAGCGAATGGGGGTGTAGAATATC
>JBFWIG010000063.1:0-10338 GCA_050256115.1 Bacteroidales bacterium
CGCGCACCAGTATCGGAGGCGCTTTCCGATAGCCGGGTGGCCAACTTTGTGCAGAAACTGGTTTCTCAGGAGATTCTCCCCATGCTTACACTTCCGGCAGCCGAGCTGAACGCCTTTGCCGAAGAGGTTTTTCTCCGTTTCCGAAACCCCTTCCTGCGGCACGAACTGCAGGGAATCCTGTTAAACTCCGCCTCTAAATTTAAGGCCCGGAATCTGCCGGTAATGCTTTCGTATCTAGAGCAGAAGGGGCAGATTCCCCCCATGATGGCGCTGTCGCTTGCTGCACTGATCTTCTATTTCAGAGGGGTTCGGTTGGGACAGTCGGTGGCTATTCGCGACACCCCCGAGATGAAAGCACTCTTCGAAGGGTTATGGAGTGGTTGCGACGGCACGCCGGCCGGCTGCCGTTTATTGACAGACAAGGTATTGGGCAATCCCGTTTTGTGGGGTCGCGATCTGGGAACCATTCCTCATCTCGCCGAAACCGTTTCGTTGCTTCTCTCCTCCATGCTTTCGCGTGGTGTGGAGAGTACGGTAGACGAAGCATTGGCAAACGCATAAAAATACGTTCATTATGGCCTCTTTCCTACATATCAATGCGGCCGACTCTGTGGCTGTAGCCCTGCATGATCTTCCCGCAGGCTTTTCGGTTGCCGTCGGCCAACACACCTTTACCCTCCCCGAAGCGATTGCTGCAGGGCATAAGTTTGCGATTCGGCCTATTGCGGCCAATACTCCCGTACTAAAATATGGCTACTCCATCGGGGTGTCTGTTACCGATATCGCGCAGGGGGCACATGTCCATTCGCATAACCTGCACTCCGGGCTGAAAGCCGGCGATGAATACCGCTATCAGCCCGGGGGCACGGCGCTGTTGGAGAGCCCGGAGCTCTCCGGTACGCTGCCCTCCACTTTCGAAGGCTACTTGCGAAAAAATGGAGAGGCCGGTGTGCGAAATGAACTTTGGGTGGTTCCCACTGTGGGGTGTGTTAACGGTACTGCCGATGCCATTGTGCGTACCTTTCTGGCCCGAAACCCGACGCATGGCCTCGACGCGGTCTGGTCGGCCAAGCACCCGTATGGATGCTCGCAATTGGCCGAAGATCACGAAAATACCCGTTTCATTCTTAAAAATCTGGTGTTGCATCCCAATGCCGGAGGGGTATTGGTGCTGGGTCTGGGATGCGAAAATAACCAGATTGGGGCCTTTCGTGAACTATTGGGCGATTACGACCCCGATCGGGTCCTTTTCCTGGAGTCGCAGAAGCTGAAAAACGAGGTGGAGGAGGGGGTCGCCGCGCTGGAGCAGCTGGCCCGGGTGGCTTCGGCCGATAAGCGGGTTCCGCTTCCCCTGTCGGCCCTCAGGGTTGGGTTGAAATGTGGCGGATCGGACGGTTTTTCCGGTATCACGGCCAATCCGCTCCTGGGTCGTTTCTCCGACTGGCTCATCTCGGCCGGAGGCACTACCGTGCTTACAGAGGTGCCGGAGATGTTTGGGGCCGAAACCCTTTTGATGAACCGTTGTACCGGAGCAGATCTCTTCGAGAAGACGGTGGGGCTGATCAACAGTACCAAACAGGCTTTTGTGTCGCAAGGGCTCGAGGTGTACGAGAATCCTTCGCCCGGAAATCGTGCGGGGGGAATCACCACGCTCGAAGAGAAGTCGCTGGGCTGTGTGCAGAAGGGAGGCCATGCCTTGGTAAAAGGGGTTATGTCCATTCACGATCGGCTTGGAAAACCCGGACTCCATCTGCTGGAGGGGCCGGGTAACGACATGGTTGCCATTACATTACTAGCCGCTTCGGGCTGTCAGATTATTCTCTTTACCACGGGCAGGGGCACCCCTCTGGGAGGTGCCGTGCCAACCGTAAAGGTCTCTACCAACAGTGCGCTGGCTGAGAATAAGCCTCACTGGATCGATTTTAATGCCGGAACCCTGCTTGAGGGCGAGGAGATGTCGGCACTTACCACCCGGTTTATTGCGCATGTGCTTTCGATTGCCGCCGGCCAACCGACCCGTGCCGAAGAGGGAGGATATCGCGAAATTGCCATTTATAAAACCGGGGTTACGTTGTAAAATTTTAGGGGAGGAGAGGGGCTATGAACTTTTTTCAGGAGGAGGTGCGATGGGGAATCATTGGTTCGGGGGCCGTCTGTGAGAAAAAGAGTGGCCCGGCCTTTTATACTGTGCCCCATTCCCGGCTGATGGCCGTTATGCGTCGCAACAAGCATGCTGCGGCCGATTTTGCCCAACGGCATCATGTGCCTCGCTGGTATTCGCATGCCGACCAACTGATTGCCGACCCGGAGGTCGATGCCGTTTATGTGGCTACTCCGCCTTCGACGCATGCAGAATACGCCATAGCGGCAATGCAGGCGGGGAAGCCGGTTTACGTTGAAAAGCCCATGGCAGCCTCGGTGGCTGAGTGCGAAGCCATGGCAGAGGTCTCGGTCCAAACAGGAGTGCCTCTCTTTGTGGCCTACTATCGGCGCAGTCTGCCCTATTTTCGCAAGGTGCAATCGTTATTGGCCGAAGAGGCCATCGGAAAGCCACTTGCGGTTCATGTGCGCCTCTTTCGACCCCCTTCACCGGCCGATGCGCTTCCTGCATTGCGTCCCTGGCGTGTGGTGCCTTCCATTTCGGGAGCCGGCTATTTTTACGATTTGGCATCGCACACCCTCGATATTCTCGATCTCCTCCTGGGGCCTATAACCGGGGTATCCGGTCATACTGCCAATCTTGGAGGGCTTTACGAGGCCGAAGACACCTTGTCGGCCACCTTCCAATTCGCTTCCGGTGCCCTCGGGAGCGGAGAGTGGTGTTTTGTGGCACCTGCCGATGAGTCGGCCGATACCATCGAGATTATCGGTTCGCGCGGAGTATTGCGGTTTTCTACCTTTGCTTTTACCCCTATCGAATGCCGGCAGGGTAGTGCTATAACGCATTTTTCGACCCAACAGCCCGATGCTATCCAATATTATATGATAGAGAGTATTGTTAACGCGTTGCTGGGCAGGGGAGAGTCGTACTCCGACCTGCAGGGTGCCATCCGAACCCAGCGGGTGATGGATACCATTCTGGGTAAATATCCGGTATGAAAATAGTTGCCGACGTCCACATCCCCTTTTTACAAGGGGTTTTGGAGCCTTTTGCCGAAGTGCTCTATCTTCCGGGTCATGCCATTGCCCCGCATCACCTGCAAGATGCAGATGCATTACTAGTGCGAACCCGGACCCTTTGTAACGCACAACTGCTCGGCCAGTCGCGCGTTAAGTTCATTGCCACTGCCACCATCGGAACCGACCATATCGATCTGGAGTGGTGCCGCGAACAGGGTATTTATGTAACCAATGCACCGGGATGCAACTCCGGTTCGGTGATGCAGTATGTGGCCTCTGCGCTGGCCGTTATGGCCACAAACCGGATACTCCGTTTTTCCGATATCACCCTCGGTATTGTGGGGGTAGGGCATGTAGGATCCAAAATTGCCCGACTGGGCAGGCTCCTCGGCTGCAAAGTGCTCCTGAACGACCCCCCCAGAGCCCTTTCCGAACCTGTCGATCCCGAAACCGGACTCCCCTTTCTACCCCTCAAAACCCTTCTGGCCGAAAGTACGGTGGTATCGCTGCATACGCCTCTTGAGCCGGCGGGCAACTTTCCTACCTTCCATCTGATGAACCCCCGCACGCTCGGTTTGATGCGCCCCGACGCCATCCTCATCAACGCTGCGCGTGGCGAAGTGGTGAGTACCGATGCCCTGAAACAGCATAAACTGCAGAATCCTGGCTTTGGAATCGTGCTCGACACCTGGGAAAACGAACCTGATGCCGACCGCATTCTGCTCGAAGCGGCCGATTTAGCCACCCCCCATATTGCCGGTTATTCGGCCGATGGAAAGGCCACAGCCACCCGTATGGTAATAGAGGCACTCTCCCGTTTTTTCTCCCTTCCCGATACACTCCGCGAGTCCGGCCCCCTGCCCGGGCCCACAGTTTCGGCCATTATTCCTCCTCCCCCTGCACATCTCTCGCATCAGGCACAAATCTGTCATGCCCTGCTACACACCTACAACATCAGCGCCGACCACCAGCGTTTTCTGGCCTACCCTCAACAGTTTGAACAACTCCGATCGGACTATCCTGTACGGAGAGAGTACAACGCGTTTTCGCTCCCGGAAGAATACCGACAGAATGAGGTAGTGAACCTTTTGAGAGCGCTGGGAGTTAATGGTTAATGGTGAATGCGCTGGCGCGCGAAATGGTTAATGCGCTTCGCGCAAGTGCTCTAGTGCATCGAAGCGCGTTCGCGCTTCGAGAGCTCAAGTGCAGCGCTTCGCTCGAAAACGTTAAAGCCTCAATCTCTTTCGCGCTTGCGCGTTTCCTTTCATTAACCATTCACCGTTAACCATTGGTATTCATTACCAGGTGCCCTTCTCCCTGCCTACCGGCAGATATACTTCGTCCGACCCCACCATTCCTGTGGGTGAATAACTCTCCACCCGCACCCGCAGCGTTCGGGCAAAGTTTCTGCCCACAGGCAGCGATACCTCCGCTTTTCCCTCTTCGGAAGTAATTAGTTCGGGTACCCAGAGAAGGGTGGGTTGCCGGTGGTAGGTGAGGCGGTCGGGGAACTCCTTGGGAATATACTTGGGGAGATAAAACTGACGGGGGGTGGAAAAGCCCCTGATCTGGGTAGTTGCTTTTCCCGTTTTCTCGGCCTTGACAATCCCTTTGCCCTCTTTGGTAGTGATCTCAATGACGCAGGAGGTTCTGAAGTTTAGATCTCCATTGGCATTGGTAATAACCTCCTCCACCAGACGTCCCTGGCTGGCAGAGGAGTTAGAAATTCCCTCTTCCACCGGTTTTCCCATGCTATCGTATCGATAGGTGTTGTCGAACGATGTCATAACCTCCACCCCCAGCAGTTCCGAAACCGGAAGGCTTCGTAACAGGTTTACTTTGAAATTATGATAATCTTCCCATCCCTGTGGCGATTCCGGAAAATAATCACTATATTTTGGGAGAGGACCTCCATCAATTAAGACATAGACAGGCCGTTCGCCGATGACAAAGTGAGGCATGTATCCGTCTCGGTATACAGTACTGAAGTACTTTCTATCGAAGCTTATATACCCTTTTCTGAAGCCGGGTACCTCATGTTCTATCACCTCCAACAGGTTGCTGAAGCGGTCGAATTTTCCCATGGCCTTTTCGTCGAGCACGATATCGGCTTTCCCGGGTCCGTTTTTGTTGTAGGAGTTTTTGATGATCCGTTTGGCGCTGATTGCCACCTCTTCAATGTATTGTATGCCGGGCAGGCGCTTCAGGCTGTCGAGAAAGGAAGCCTCAACCTCCTTCTGTGCCCGGAACGCATCCAACAGTGCCATCACACCGATGCTCTGTTGCGGAAGGCAGGGAGCGAAGACCTTGGGCTTTTGCAGCTCCTGCTGAGGATCTAGTTCAAAACCCACGTTGAACCTACTGATTTTACTGTTGCTTTTGTGAGCCCATAGGGTCAGTTTAGTGTTGCCCTGCAGGGGCAGATCCCTGAAAGCAAACTGTCCCTTTTCGTTGGTGAGTGTATCTTTTGCAAAAGAGTAGTCGCCCTGTGCCAATAGCGATATTTTTCGTTTGGGAATAGGTTGGTTCATGATATCGGTTATTCGACCCGATATCCCAAACCCCTTTTCAGCTTCCAGAGAGAGCTCTTTTACCATCGACTTCTTGCTCTCTTTTGCTCTCTTTTCAGTATCCCCGGGTTCGACCTTCCGCAGAAACCCTCTCCAGCCGTGAGTCAGCATCACCAGATTAAGTGCAGCGGCCACAGAATCATAGGGATTCGAAAAGTAGTATTGTGCCTCTTCCACCTCGCCCTTTAGAAAACCCTGCAGAAGCATCCGGGTCACCAGCGAAGCCGATGAAGGGTCGGATGGAGAGTAGAGGCTGTCGGCAACCGATATTGCCAGTAAGGCCGAAATGGGCGATCCCGTCTGTGGCTCTTTCGATTGCAGCTTCAGGGTGAGCCGTGCTCCGGAGAGGTCAGGAGGGGTATCGACACGGGCAATAGATGGCTGCAGATCCACCGCGATCCGTTGCTGCTTTAGCGGAAGGAAACAGAGCCTCTCGGCCAGCGGTTCGGCCTTCGAGTTATAGAGCGTAAACCGCGTTAAACCTCCCGGAAACTCCGCTTCGGGTATCTGCACCGAAAGCGTGGGCAGGTCGCAGCGCAAAGCATAGGTTTCCGGCTTATAACCGGGCGACTGCACCACCAGATAGAGGATCCGTTTAGGGTCGATCTCTCCCGGCGAGAGGGAGACGATTGCGGTAAGGCTTCGCGTGGAGGAAAGAGTGTCTGCAAAAGGTTGTGAGCCGGATAGACTCGCCGATTGCACGCGGCCTCCTGCCTGCGCAACGGTTAGTACCAAACCCGAAATCACGGGCTGCGGCAGTTCAATGCGTTGACCGGTAAAGAGACGGGCCGTATAGCTTTTGCCGGGCTGAGGGGTAATCAGAAACGACCCCATCCCCAGATGTTCCGACCGGAAGGGGCAAACCAGCGAGTCGTTCTGGTCGAGGATATCTCCCTCAATCTCTACCCCGTAGCCATCAGGAGCCAGTGCCTTAAAGGCCATACGGCAGGGGATCCCTTCGACCCAGCCGCCCCCTTCGGGCATAAAGGCCACATCAATAGAGGGTAGAGAGTCGGCAGCGGAGGTGTCATTGCCTGTTACAACCTCATCCTTACCCTCCTTTGGAGGTCGGATTCGGCGCATCACATAACGTTCGGCAACGCCCCTTGTCACCAGCTGATACTTGTTGGGCCGGGCAGTAGAATCCACTACCGGAGCCTTCTGCCATACGGGAAGAATACGGTGGTAAGCGTAAGTGGAGTCGAAATGCATCGACCACTGTGTGTAGGCCCGCAGTTGAAAGAAGGCATCGCTTGTCTGATTTTCGGAGAGCACAAACGAACCATAGGCCGTTCCGTTGGCCAGCTCAAGCACCAGATCCTGCACCACCTTCAACTGCGGATTAATCAGATCCACATAGAGCCTTTGGCTGTGGGGAGTGGGTTCGAGCGTCTGGTCATTCAGCACCCAACCGGAGAGCCAGATGGTATCGCCCGCCGCATAGACCTCGCGGTCGGTAAAGAGATGAATCTGCTCAGGCGCGTAGCGCATCTGCCGTTCCATCTCCTGGGCAAAGAGCCGGGTAAACGCGGCGGGAAGACGGGGTACCTCCTGGGCTGTGGCAAGAGAAGAGAAGATCCCTGAAACAACGAAAAAGAGAAGAAGCGAGAGACCAGAAACAGAGGAGAGCTTCATACAGAGCAGGTTTTGAGGTGCCACATGCGTAAATCTTCATAAATCTTTTCGAAAATAGAGATTACTTTTATCGTATGAAATACTGTAAAGCTATTTTCTTTTCCATAACGAAAAAAATCAAACAAATTTTCCTTTTTAACAAATGGATAACGGGCATATCCAGAGAACCTGCCAGCGGAATGGAAGGGAGATTATAGGAACTTTATGGGGACTTTCTTCCTACAAGGTCCCCACAAGGTCCCTAGGAGGTCCCCGGAAAGTCGCGGGAAAATTTGATGAGCGGGTGCTCAAGTGCTTCGAAGCGCGAATGCGCTTCGAGTGCTGCGCTGCGCGCGAAACGACATATACGCGCAAGCGCGGAGGGATAGTGCTCTGGTGCGCTTCGCGCAAATGGTTAATGGTTAATTCGCAGGAGAACAGGATATATTGTGCTCTGGTGATTCGAAGCGCGAATGCGCTTCAAGTGCTGCGCTTCGCGCTAGTCCTCATTGGACTTGTCCTGATTGGGAGGTATCTGCCTCTTTGACAAGATAGGTTTGTTTCAGAGGCTCTTACCTCCAAACTGCTAACCTCTGCGTTACCCGGTTAGATGATCATTGCGCGTTAGCGCAGCACTTGAAGTGCATCAGCGCTTCGATGCACCAGAGCACTCGAAATTGCTGCGCTTCGCGCAAAAAAGCACTCAAACGCAGAGGGCGCTCCATTATGTGGAGCGCCCTCTGCGTTTGAAGAATAGGTGATATTAGAGCTGGATGAATTTCTTTTCCTGGATACGGGCTTTTTTGCCGGTGAGGTTGCGCAGGTAGAAGATTCTGGCGCGACGAACCTTGCCATATTTGCTGACTTCAATTTTGTCGATGAAGGGCGAGTTGACAGGGAAAATTCTCTCTACGCCTATGCCTCCCGACATTTTGCGCACTGTGAAGGTGGCGGTAGGTTCCGACCCCTTTCTTTGAATAACAACACCCTTATACTGCTGGATACGCTCTTTGTTCCCCTCGCGGATTTTGTAGTGCACCGAAACGGTATCGCCGGCAGAGAATTTGGGAAAATCCTTTTCAACAGCTAACTGGGCCTTTACCACTTGCATTAAGTTCATCGCTGTAAATTATTATCGTGTGTAATTGGAAAGATTCCTGGTTCTGTATAACCTTCTATTTGCAAAACTGTCTATCTGTATGGCCTTCTAAATATGGTGTGCAAAAGTACAACAAATTTTCAATTCCGGAACCTCTTTCACTTTTCTTTTCCTTTTTTTTTGCGGCTGTCCATTTTGTTGTACATTTGACGCACTGATTTTATAGGTTATGTAGAAATAAATTATGTTGTTAAACATATTTTCCTATTTTTGCATCGTGAAACAGTTAAAACAGTACGCTATGTTTGCCACTATTATTACCGGACTAAAGGGTATTCTCCTGCTTCTAGAGAGCTGACGGGAAGGGTGGTGCATTGGATAATTCTAAATGTGAAATTGATCGGGCCATCCTTACAGGGGTGGCTTTTTTATTAAATGGAAGGAGAACTATGAAAGAGAAATTATTCATTTTCGACACAACCCTGCGTGATGGCGAGCAGGTTCCGGGGTGCCAGCTGAATACAGTAGAAAAAATTCAGGTGGCCAAGGCTTTAGAAGAGTTGGGTGTCGATATTATCGAAGCCGGGTTCCCTGTCTCCAGCCCCGGCGATTTTAATTCGGTGGTCGAGATTTCGAAGGCGGTAACAAGGCCGGTGATTTGTGCGCTCACCCGTGCGGTAGAGAAAGATATTGATGCGGCTGCCGATGCACTCCATTTTGCCAAATTGAAGCGTATTCATACCGGGATCGGAACATCCGATTACCACATTAAGTACAAGTTTAACGCTACCCGCGAGGAGGTGCTCGAGCGGGCTGTTCAGGCGGTGAAGTACTCTAAGCGTTTTGTTGAGGATGTGGAGTTTTATGCCGAGGATGCCGGCCGTTCCGATAATGTCTATCTGGCAAAGGTGATTGAGGCGGTTATTAAGGCGGGTGCCACTGTGGTGAATATTCCCGATACCACCGGCTATTGTACCCCCTACGAGTACGGTGAGAAGATAAAATTTCTGATGGAGAATGTATCGAATATCCACAAAGCGGTAATCTCCACCCATTGTCACAACGATTTAGGCATGGCAACCGCCAATTCGCTGGCCGGAGTTCTGAACGGAGCCCGTCAGGTGGAGTGTACCATTAACGGTATCGGCGAACGAGCCGGGAATACTTCGCTCGAGGAGATGGCTATGATATGTAAAAGTCATAAAGATTTGCCGGTCGAAACGGCTATTGTGACCCAAAATATCATGAAGACATCGCGGTTGGTCTCCACCCTCATGCGGATGCCTGTCCAGCCCAATAAAGCGGTGGTGGGGCGTAACGCCTTTGCCCACTCGTCGGGTATTCATCAGGACGGGGTGTTGAAGAACCGGGAGAGTTACGAAATTATCGACCCCGCAGATATCGGGTTGAGCGACTCCTCTATTGTGCTGACTGCCCGTAGCGGAAGAGCTGCGCTGAAACATCATTTCGAACGCATCGGGATCAATTTTACCCCTGAGCAACTGGACGAAGCCTACAAAAAGTTTTTGGCACTGGCCGACCGCAAAAAGGATATCTCCGATCAGGATCTCTTTGTGATTGCCGGAGTTACGGAGTCGGAACAGAAACATCGCCTCAAACTGAAATATCTCCAGGTGGTGTGCGGAAAGTCGGCTATCCCCATGGCTACGGTTCAGCTGATTATCGATGGCGAGGTTTGTACCGCCACATCACAGGGCAGCGGCCCTGTCGACGCTGCTTTTAACGCTATCAGAGCCTTGATTCACCGGAAGGTAACCCTCGAGGAGTACCTGGTACAGGCCATTACCCGTGGCAGCAATGAGGTGGGTAAGGTACATGTGCAGGTAGAGAATCAAGGCAATGTGTACTACGGTTTTTCGGCCAATACCGATGTGGTTACCGCTTCGGCCGATGCTTTTATTGATGCTATTTCTA
>JBFWIG010000064.1:0-10335 GCA_050256115.1 Bacteroidales bacterium
TTAGAGCACTATTTTGTGGTGTTTTTAACGAATTTTATTAGGGAAATATTTGTTTGTTTTGTGCCATATTTATTACTTTCGGGTAAAATTTGGCCCCTATGAAAAAGATACCTTTGTGTAGTTTTACCGGTCTCCTTTTTTTTCTCTTTTTGTTTTCTGTTCCATCTGCGGTTGCGCAGAGCTCTCTGGTGAATGCGCTTTCGGCCGAAATTTCCTATCAGATGGAGCGTTTGCAACAGGAGCCTGTCAAGCCTTTCTATATTGATTTTTCGGTTACCGACGTCTATACCACCGAAGTTACCTCTAATCTGGGGAGTATAATCAGAAAGTTTCACACCGCTGAGCGCTTTTTCTCACCCCTCTACAGGGTGGGATCGGCCGAGAAAGATAGTTGGGGTATTAAACCCGGATCGCTTCCGGTGGTTGCGATTCCCATCGATGATAATCCGTCGCATCTGAAGGTGCATATCTGGACCATCTGTAATCAGTCGTTCAGGAATGCGGTAACCGCTTTTAACAGAGAGAAGCAGCAGTCGGTGGTTGAGGATGATCAGGAGGCTGCGTTGGCCGTTTTTTCTGCAGTCGATAAGCAGATCTATTCCGATAAACCGCTCCCGGAGCAGAAACTTGCCTTCGACACCACGCTCTGGGCAAAACGGCTGAATGGCTATACGATGGGGTTTTCGGCCTCTCCGCTTTTCCTGGAGGCCCGGGCGGGTCTCTCGTATGTTGTAGAACGAAAAACGTTTGTTTCGTCCGAGGGAAGTGCCATTGAGGAGAATTCGCTTCGGACCAATCTGGTAATCACGGCTGCGGTTCAGGCTGCAGATGGAATGATTCTCACCCTTTCCGAAAACTATTTCGCTTTTTCGCCCGATGAGTTGCCTTCGGAGGCAGAGGTGCTTGCCGATTTAGAGAGGCTCAGGATAAATTTGCTTGCTTTGCGCGAGGCACCCCTTGCCGAGGCTTATGTGGGTCCCGCTCTTTTGTCGGGGAAGGCGGCTGCCGTCTTTTTTCACGAAATTGTAGGTCATCGTCTGGAAGGAAAGCGGATGCGTTCCACGAAAGATGCCAATACGTTTAAGTCGAAGCTGGGCGAGGAGGTTTTGCTGAGCACCCTTTCGCTCAGAGATGACCCCACGCTGCAAAAAGTGGGTAACACCTCTCTGGCGGGGCACTACCGTTACGACGAGGAGGGAGTGGCCGGAGAGCCGGTTCAACTGGTTAGTAACGGGATGATCAAAGGATTTTTAATGACCCGAACCCCCTTAACCGGTTTCCCGAAATCGAACGGACATGCCCGTGCCCGCAGAGGATATCTCCCGGTTTCGCGTCAGTCGAACCTGATTCTGAGCACATCGAATCCCCAGTCGGATGCGGCACTCCGAAAGGCGCTTAAAGAGGAGGTGCAGAAGCAGGGTAAGGAGTTTGGCTATTTTATCAGTCAGATTTCAGGCGGGGTTACCTCTACCAATACCGCCTCCATCAATTCGTTTCAAATTACGCCCCTGATGGTCTATCGGGTCTATGCCGACGATCGTCCCGACCAACTGGTTCGCGGCCTCAACTTTATCGGGACACCTCTGGGAACATTAACCCAGATTCTTGCCGCGGGTGCCGATACCGGCGTATTTAACGGGATGTGCGGGGCCGAGTCGGGTGCCGTTCCTGTGTCGGCGGTGGCTCCTTCGCTGTTGGTCGAAAAGTTCGAGTTACAGCGCAGCCGGAACTTTGCTCCTCAATATTTGCTCTCTCGTCCTTAAAATAGTGCTCTTATGAAGATTCTGATTGTCGCATTTTTTTCGCTATTCCTGAGTCAACTCTCCGGGCAGGAGCATCCCGACTCGGTTATTTTCCGTGCTCTATCGGACGAGATGGCCCGCACCCGGCAGGAGTTCCGGTTGCCGGAGGCAAAGTTCGAACCCTTCTATATGCGGTTTGTCTTGATTAAAGCTATGAATACGCAGATTTCCGCGTCGCTTGGGGCATTGAATATGCCGGTTAACGAAGAGGTATCGCGTATGGTAATCCCTCTGATTCTTTTTGGCGATGCTACCGAAGGCCAGCGCCCCGGCGGTACAACGCTTCTGATCAGCGGGGCCGGTCAGAACGATGATTACAGCCAGATCAGGCGGGCGTTCTGGTCGGTTGCCGATAGGGCTTATCGGCGCACTTACGATGCCTGGGTGGCCGAACAGAAGAAAAAGAGCGAAATGCAGCAGAATGTACTCAATGCCGAAAAGGTGGAGTTCACCCCTACGCCTGCGGTTACTGCAATCGCTTCCGATCTTCCTCCTTTCAACACCAAACTTTGGACCGACAGAGCCATTGAACTCTCAAAGGAGTTCGAAAAATATAAGGAGTTGTACGCTACCAAGGTGCAGATTCTTGTAAGCTGGAACGGATACTACGCGGTGAGTTCCGAGAATGTCCGTCTTAAGTTACCCTCTATGGTGATTAAGATGGTAATTACGGCTACAAAGAACGACGCCAGGGGTATGCCGGTTAAGTGGGATTACAGCCGATCGTTTCAGAACGAGGCAGGAATGCCCTCCACGGAGAACCTAAAGAAGGAGATTGCCATAATGGTTAGCGAATTGGAGGCTCTGGTTAAGGCTCCCGTCGAAGATATGAATTATACGGGTCCTCTTATGGTTGAGGGCGAGGGTTCGATAGGTATCTTCTGGGATGCGATTCTGGGTCGGGTGTCGGGGGGGATCTTTAATAAAGCAGTGGTGTCGTCGGCCAATAGCAGCAGTGATTTGGGAAAACGGCTCTTCGACCCCCGGATTTCGCTCACCGTCTATTCCGACAAACGCGATTACAAAGGAACGCCCATAAAGGGAGCGCACGGCATCGATCACGACGGATTCCTTCCTGCCCCCGAACGAACCCTCATTAAAAACGGCGTAGTGGTAGAACAGTTGGCCTGGAAGCATCATGTCAAAGACGGATCGGTTCCCACCGGAAACACCCGCTATTCGGCGGCTTCAACCGGTGCGGGTATGGGTCTTGGTATTGGGTTCTATCCCGGTTTTATGCATTTTTCTGCTTCGGAGGGTACTACTGTGGCAAAGATGCGAAAGCAATTACTCGAAATGGCCGCAAAACGAGGCCTCAAGTATGCCTATATCATGCGTAAGAAAGAGTACCAAGAGAGGGTATACCGGGTGTATGTCGATTCGGATAAGGAGGAGTTGGTACGTACATCGCCGATTACCCCTGCCGTATTAAGTCGTTATCAGAAAAGTCCGATGGATCTGGTAGCCGTATCCAAAACCGAAACCCTCATCGATGTGCCCTCCTCCGGTCCTCTGCCTGCCGTCTTAACCATGGTAGTTCCCGAAGCGCTTCTGTTTGAGGAGATATCGCTCGGAAAAGTAACCGGCACCTTCTATCCCCCTGCCATACCGCATCCGGACGGGCGTTGAGCATTGTTGCGCGTTAGCGCAACAATGCTCAAATGCTATGGTGCATCGAAGCGCGTGCGCGCTTCAAGTGATGCGCTTCGCGTATTGTTCTAGCTCTAACGCAAATTAGAGCTTTAGAATTCTGAGGGCTCCTTTCATCACCAACAGAAAGACTATGGTTCCAATCAGGAGGTCGGGGAGGTTGGAGTGGGTCCAGTAAACCAGTAAGCCGGCTGTTATTACCCCCAGATTGATAATCACATCGTTCGAGGTGAATATCATACTGGCTTTCATGTGATGCTCCTCTTTACTTTTCGACTTCCCGAGGAGGTAGAGACATAGGCCGTTTGCCAATAGTGCCAGTACCGAAATCCCAATCATAGTGGGGTAGTGGGGTAGTTCGCCGGCTCCGGAAATACGTCGCAGCACCTCCGTAAAGCCCACTAAAGCAAGCGCAATCTGCAGGTAACCTGCAAGATGTGCAATTTTGCGTTTTCTTGTCGACGCAGCTCCTACTGCGAATAGCGCCATGCCATACACAAATGCATCGGCAAGCATATCCAAACTGTCGGCAACCAGCCCCATCGATTGTGAGAAGAGTCCGGTGATCATCTCAATCAGGAAGAATCCGAAATTAATGACGAGTACCGTCCAAAGCAGCTTTCGCTGTTGGGTATCCGCTTCAAAAGTACTTACAGTGGTCGTGTCGGTTGAGATCCGTTTGCCTCCCAGATTCAGCGAAAGAACGGCTGTTTCAATTTCTGTTGCGGGCCCGCTATGATACACGGTTAATCTCCTGCCGGGGATGTTGAACTCTAAATGGTGGATACCCTCCGAGTCCTCGAGTTTCATCCTGATCAAACGCTCTTCCGACGGACAGTCCATTTGTGTGATCTCAAATATTGTCTTTTCCATCTTTTGACTTTTTGTCAAATACTTTCGCGTAAGCAGATCTGGAATTCTGCTTACGCCCAAAGGCTCCGACCTATAATTCGGGGCTACAAACGATCAATGACACGTTCCAATTTTTGGGTAATCTCTGAGGCTATTGCTGCCAGTTGTTCGTTTTGAATGGCCATCATGGAGGCAATCGGATTGACGGCCGCAATCTCTGTCTTTCCGGGCGCAAGCTCCTGTACTATCACGTTGCAGGGCAACATGGTACCGATTTTGTCTTCGGCTTGCAATGCTTTATAAGCAGAGGAGGGGTGACATGCGCCAAGGATTCGGTATTTTTTGAAATCGACATCCAGCTTTTTCTTTAGCGTGGCCTGAATATCGATATCGGTTAATACGCCAAATCCCTCTTGCTGCAAAGCGCCAACCGTCCGTTGAACAGCCTCATCGAAGGCGCAATCTGTTATTTTCGAAAAATAGTAGCTCATGGCGAATGGTTTTGGTGGTGTTACGAAAGTTAGGTAATTTTAGGTTAATTTAGTGCACCAGAGCTCTAATGCTATAGTGCATCGAAGCGCGTTCACGCTTTAAATGTTTTACGATCTTTTCGCGCTTGCGCGTATAATGGATTCACCATTCACCATTCACCATTATTTTAATTATGATAGTATTGTTTCGACTCTTTTTTCTGCTTTGTTTTACGTTGTGTTCGTTCTCTTCGGGTTTGGCCCAGAGGCAGATGGAGAAACTCACCCGCGGGGTGATTGCTATGAATACCGGCAATGGAACGGCTTTTGTCAGTTGGCGGCTTTTGGGAACCGATCCGGATGGGATCGCGTTCAATTTGTATAAGTCGGCCGATAGCGGCAAGCCTGTTAAGTTGAATGACGCGCCCATTACCGGGGGTACCAACTTTGTGGATAAGAGTTTTGATGCCACCCTCGACAATCGCTATTTTGTGAAGAGCGTAGTGGGGCGGCGTGAGTCGGATACCGATGCCGGATACACCGTTAAGGCTAATACCCCTGTGAAACAGTATATTTCTATTCCGCTCCAGACACTCGAAGGCAATGTCCCGGGCGACTGTTCTGTGGCCGAGTTGGACGGTGACGGAGTGTATGAGATTATTGTTAAGCAGGAGATGCGTCCCCGCGACAGTGCCGGTTCGGGTCGTACGGAAGAGACCAAGTTTGAGGCTTATAAACTCGACGGCACCTTAATGTGGCGTATTAACCTCGGGAAGAATATCCGGGAGGGGGCCCATTCTACTCCCTTTATGGTGTACGATCTGGATGGCGACGGAAGAGCCGAGTTGGTGAGCAAAACCGCCGACGGAACTGTCGACGGAAAGGGTAAGGTAATTGGCGATGCCAACGTGAGTCATGTGAATCCGCAGGGTCATATTCTGAAGGGGCCCGAATATCTGACTGTTTTTGACGGCCTTACGGGAGCCGCTGTTCATACTATCGATTATATTCCCGGTCGTCACCCCGAAACTCAGGAGCCCTCACAGGAGCAACTCAAAGCGATTTGGGGCGACGGTAATGGCAATCGATCCGAACGCTATCTGGCTACCATTGCCTACCTGGATGGAAAGAGCCCCAGTGTGGTGATGTGTCGCGGTTATTACACCCGTGCGGTGTTGGCAGCATTTAATTATAAGAACGGAAAGTTGGTGCCCGTATGGACCTTCGATAGTGAGTCGTCTCCTGAAAATCGGATATACCGGGGTCAGGGCAATCACAACCTGAGTGTGGGCGATGTGGATGGCGACGGATGTGATGAGATTATGTACGGAGCCTGTGCCATAGACCATAATGGAACCGGTTTGTACTCTACCGGTTTGGGCCATGCCGATGCCATGCATTTTACCGATCACATTCCCTCTAAACCCGGTCTGGAGGTATTCAATATCCAGGAACGCTTTGGTGATGCCGCTCTTAACATGCGTAATGCGGCAACCGGCGAAATCTATTGGAAAGTACCCCCTGTGCAGGCAGCTACCGAAGGGGGCGACCGCGGTGAGGGCCCGGGGCGCGGCAATGCGCTTGATATCGATCCCCGTTACCCGGGTTCCGAATGCTGGGCTGCAGGTGCCGGTATGAGTGGAATGTGGAATTCGGCCGGCGAAAAGATTTCGGAAACCAATCCCCGTACCTGCAATTTTGCCGTTTGGTGGGATGGCGACTTGCTGCGTGAGTTGCTCGACAGGAATGCCGTTTATAAATGGAATTGGGAAACGGAAACTACCGAAACCCTTTTCGAAGCAGCAGAGTGCATGTCGAATAATGGCACCAAATCAACACCCGCTGTCAGTGTAGACCTGTTTGGTGACTGGCGCGAGGAGGTGGTGCTGCGTAATGTGAATAACAAAGAGTTGCGCATTTTCACTACGGTGATTCCCACCGAGCACCGCATCTATACGCTGATGCACGACCCTGTATACCGTTTGGGCATAGCTTGGCAGAACGTGGCCTATAACCAGCCTCCCCATGTGGGTTTCTATATCGGACCCGGTATGGCCTCTCCTCCCAAACCCCATATTTTCGTAAAATAAGCGATCATTTGCTATTATCTCGGCTTCGGCCTTTTAAAGAATCGCTAAATCACTCATAATACCTTTTCGTTCTATTATGACTCTCAAAAAATCTATATCCGTTATTCTCTTGTTGTGTGGGCTCTGCCCAATGCTGTTTAGTCAGGTAACCGAAGGCGAAGCTAAACTTCGCAGTATGCGAACCGATACCCTTGAGGGTTGGAAGAAGGGGGGTGTTGTGGGGCTCAGCCTGGCACAAGCCTCACTGAAGAATTGGGCTGCCGGTGGGCAAAATTCCGTGGCTGTAAACGGATTATTGAGTGTGTATGCCAACTATAAGAAGGGGAATGCCGTCTGGGATAATTCGCTCGATATGGGGTATGGGTTATTAAAGCAAGGGAAGAACTCCGACTTTATTAAAACCGACGATAAACTGGATATTCTCTCAAAGTTCGGGAAGCAGGCCTTCAAGAATTTCTACTATGCAGCCCTTGTCAATTTTAAGACCCAAATGACAGTGGGTAAGAATTATGCCAAGGATACGGCTAAAATCTCTAACTTTTTAGCGCCTGCCTACCTTGTGGGTGCTTTGGGTATGGACTACAAACCTAACAGCTACTTAAGTGCATTTATTGCTCCTTTAACCGGTAAGATTACCCTGGTTAACGATCAGGATCTGGCAAATGCCGGGGCTTTTGGGGTAACTCCTGCCAAGTACGACGAATTTCAGAATCTTCTGAAAAAAGGGGCACGATCTAAGAGCGAATTCGGCGGCTATATCCGGATGATTTACAGTCGAAACGATTTTAAGAGCGAGTTGCTGAAGAATATCTCATTTACTTCGAAGATCGATCTCTTTTCGAATTACCTGAAAGAACCGAAGAATATCGATGTGAGTTGGGAAACCCAACTGGCCTTGCAGGTGAATAAATACATAACAGTAAACATCAATACCCATCTGCTGTACGACGACGACATCGTTATTGTAATGGACAAAGGTACACCTGAGGAGAGGTCGGGCAGGCGGGTTCAGTTCAAAGAGATTCTGGGCGTTGGGTTCACCTATAAGTTTTAGCCCTCTCTTTTGGCCAATTTTCCGGCAGAATGGGGATTTTGGTTTTTTTCTTTTACTTGGCAAAAAGCTGAAAGAACTCTTTGGTGTCTTTGATATCTTCCAGGCCCAGAATCCAACAGACTTCCGATAAGTCGGAGAAATCGAATCCTCCTGCTGCAATGGCGGGGTTCGTATAACGGCCCTCTTTTCCATTATAGGTGTTACATAACGAAAAGGCCAATTGCCATATCTCAAGCAATCTGCTATTCTTGATGCGCTCTTTCCATTGGGTGTAGGTGGGGTCGCGAAATCCGGGTGTCCCGTTTCCTACATCATTGCCATCGGCTATTTTTTGATAATCGGCATTCTCTTTAACAAAAAGAAGGTTTTCGGGCAAAGTGGTTTCTTCATTCCACTGGCTGTGTTGTACCAAGTGTATCCGCTCTTTTGTCTTAATTTGCGGCAAATCTTTCTGAATGGCTGCAATGAGCTTTGCCGAAAAATCGGATTGTCCCGCCTCTGCAATCCAAATGTCTCCTCCACGGGCAAGCGTTCTTTTAACCCTCTTTTTTACCTTTTCTACGGCCGGAACAACCTGATTATGCGCGTCACTCCAGTTCTCTCCAAACACCTTTTGAAATAGCGGATTGGGCGGAACATAGAGTCCCCCCTGAATGCCATAAGTGCCCGCTACTGCATGATATTTCAGTTTGGAAAAACGGGAATCCGATAGTAGCGTAGCAAAGGCGGCAATAGCATGCAGGTCGTCAACATCGGTTTTACAATCATACTGCACTAATAGCAGGTCTTTGTTTTTGTTGAACCCTTTACGCGGGCCATTGCTGTTGCCGGCAACTTGCACTGCGAAAGCGCTGAAAACAATGTAGACGACTGCAAGCACTAGAATTTTCGAATTCATCGATTGGGGTTTTATAAGTGATTCCCTGTTTCTCCTGTTTTTCTGGTAAGGGTATTGCCAAGGTAAGGATATTCCAGATAGTTTCTTGTATTCTATATCTGTTTTGTAGCGTTGATGGGATGTTGCACGCCAACCTCTTTTGCGCCCTGTTTGAAGGTCTGTTGTTCCTCTTGAAAAGGTCTGGCCGGGATTGTGCAGGAACGGCAAAAATTGTAACTTTGAGGCTTGTAACAATTCGAACCATTAATTGATTCCGTCATGGGTATTCTCGATAAAATCCTCTTATCGTTTTTTGGTAATAAGGCACAGCGCGACTTGAAGGAGATAGAACCGTTTGTAAAAGCCATTCAGGAGGCTTATGGTCGTGTAGCTGCGCTCTCGAACGACGAACTGAGGGCACTTTCGGCCGAAATGCGCACGCAAGTGCGGGGCTCTGTGCAGGAGCAGGAGGCTGAAATTGATCGTTTAAAGGCTGAGGCAGAGTCGAATCAGGCCGATCCTGATGTGGTTGAGGAGCTCTATTCGCGGATCGATAAAATTGAAAAAGAGATTAACCAGAAAATCGAAGAGAAGCTTAATGAGGTACTTCCTGTGGTCTTCTCTATTGTAAAAGAGACGGCTAAACGGTTTAAAGAGAATGAGACTATCGAAGTTACAGCCACCGATTTTGACCGCGATCTGGCTGCAGTAAAAAATCACGTTACCATTTTGGGCGAGAAAGCCCTTTGGAAGAACCGTTGGATAGCGGGGGGTAACGAGATTGTCTGGGATATGGTGCACTACGATGTGCAGCTTATCGGAGGTGTAGTATTGCATCAGGGTAAGATTGCCGAAATGGCTACCGGTGAGGGTAAAACTCTTGTGGCCACTCTGCCTGTCTTTCTGAATGCACTTGCAGGACGAGGAGTTCATGTGGTAACCGTGAATGACTATCTGGCCAAGCGCGACTCCGAATGGATGGGGCCTATCTATGAATTTCACGGATTGTCGGTCGACTGTATCGATCGGCACCAACCCAATTCCGAGGCGCGCCGCAAAGCCTATAATTCCGATATCACCTTTGGTACCAATAATGAGTTCGGTTTCGACTATCTGCGCGACAACATGGCCATCAGCATGGAGGATCTGGTGCAGCGGAAGCACCATTATGCCATTGTCGATGAGGTTGACTCTGTGTTGATTGATGATGCCCGAACGCCTCTGATTATTTCGGGTCCGGTTCCCAAAGGCGAGAACCAACTTTTCGAAGATTACAAGGTGCAGGTCGATGAGCTGGTAGCTCAACAACGCCAGCTGGTTACCCAAATTCTTGCCGAAGCCAAAACATTGATAGCCAAAGGCGATCAGGAAAAAGGCGGTCTTCTGCTTTTGCGGGCTCATAAAGGCTTGCCCAAGAACAAGGCACTTATTAAATTCTTGAGCGAACCCGGTAACAAGCAGCTGTTGATAAAGACAGAGAATTTCTATATGCAGGAGAACAACAAGAATATGCATATAGCTACCGATCCGCTCTTTTTTG
>JBFWIG010000065.1:0-10314 GCA_050256115.1 Bacteroidales bacterium
ATCTCTGATGCACGCTAAAAGGCTCGTACTTCTCCGGGAAGTAGTCATTAAGAATCTTATACAGTCCGGGATCATACTCCCGTAGCTCGGCCTGCGTATTCACATGGTTATGCTTCCCGTCGGGACGGGGCACATCGGCATTCACATGAAACCACGACTGCACCCCTTCGGCCCAATACTCGGCAATATTGGTATTGGCATAGGTGTTTTGCCATTTCCCCTGTGCGCGCGCTGCCTCGAGCGACTCTGTGAGCCGCTTCTCGAAATCCTTATGCACCGGTTTGATACCCACATAGTGAATGGTATGGGCAAACTCATGCACCAAAATATCTTCGGCATGATATTTATCGATCTGATAGCCCAGAATATTCTCCTCGGCACAGGTATTGAGCGGAAGACGCAAAGACCCCCCCAACCCGCGGGCACGCACATCCCAGTTGATGGTGGTATCTTTGGCCAGATGCGCATGCTCAGGGATATCGGTAGTGCCCTCATAACGAGCCATAATCCCCACCCGGGTATTACGCGAAGTGAGCGACTCCAACACCTCCTTAGGCAAGAGCGCAGTTACCGCAGTCACAGTACGATAAGCCGCCCGAAAAGCCGAATCGGGCACACGCCACGAACTCACAATATGAATCCCGTTGGCCTTCACATACTTACTGTAAAAGGGATCAAGCCCCAACTCAGCAGGAGGCTTACTAACCGCAGGAACACCATCCCTCTGTTGCACAGAAACCTCCTCTGGCAACAGATCACCCGCCTTAACCAAGGTCCAGCCTGAACAGACCATCCCAACCAAAAACGCCAACCCAACAACTACCTTTTTCATCCCACACACATTAAATAATCGCGCTTGCGCGTTCAAAATCATTAACCATTAACCACTCACCATTAACCATTAATCATTAACCACTCACCATTAATCAATGTACCAGAGTACCAGAACACTCGCGCAAAGCGCGATGCACCCACGCGAAGCGCAGCACCAGAGCTCTTGAAGCGCGAATGCGCTTCACTGCACTTGCGCATCAGCGCATCGATTCAACCACCGCCAAATTCGCCTTCCTGACCCTCTCCGCATCCACTTTCATCAACTTTCGGTCGTAGGTCATCAGGCCGTTTACCTCAATCTCTACATCGGTGGTCTGCGTGTAAACAGCCCCGGAGAAGCCTCTTTTCACAAAATCCTGCAACTGAAGGGCATATTTTACATACTCATCGGTAACCTCCTTCTCCGATTTAAACTGTACATACCCCCAGTTACGGTCGGCTGCCCACAAATGACCCTCTTTGGCCAGACCAATTCCGCCATATTCGCCCAATACATTCACCCGTTTGGCATCGTAAAGATACATAGCCGGTCCGGGATAGTTGTGCAAGTCGACAATATGTCCGGTAGGATAAAAGTTACCGCCACTGGCCGAGTTCACCAGACGAGAACGGTCGTACTGCATTGTCCACTCGGTGATCTCGACGGTTTTAAACTGACCCCAGGCCTCATTGAAAGGGACCCAAACCACCACCGACGGGTTAGAGTAGCAGAGATCCATAATCGCCTTCCATTCGGCACGGAAGTTGGCCTCCGACTCGGGCGACCGTTGAAACTCCAAACCATCAAAATAGCGCTGATTAATCCAGGAGGGCGAATTGTCGCCGCTGGGCATATCCTGCCAAACCAAAACCCCCAGCTTATCGGCATGATAGTACCAACGGGCGGGTTCTACCTTTACATGTTTTCTGATCATAGTAAAGCCCAACTCTTTGGTCTTTATAATATCGAAAGCCAAGGCCTCATCGCAGGGAGCTGTATACAAACCATCGGGCCACCACCCCTGATCGAGCGGACCAAACTGGAAATAGGGCTTATTGTTTAGAAACATCCTCTGAATACCTGCTTTATCGGCAGCCATCGAGATTTTACGCATACCAAAGTAGCTGGAAGCCTTATCGATAGCCACCCCCGAACGATAGAGCGTGAGCTCCATGGTGTATAGAAAGGGGCTCTCGGGGCTCCAGAGTTTTGGCGAGGGTACCGGAAGGGTAAGTGCTTGGCCGGGCACCGTTCTGGCCTCAGAAACCAACTTCCCCTCCTCCTTTACCTGCACCAAAAGAAAATCGGCCTCCCCTTTAATTTTAGGTTCCACACGAATGGTCTGCCTGTCGATATCGGGTACCGAAACTATCCCCTCCAGATGGGCGTCGGCAACAGGCTCAAGCCATACCGTCTGCCAGATACCGGTTACCGGCGTGTAATAGATGCCACCGGGATTCTTCACCTGCTTGCCCCGGGGTTGAAAACCGTCGTTGGTAGGGTCGAACACACTCACCACCAAGCTCTGCTCTCCCTTTTGGAGGCAGGAGGTGATATCGAAATAGAAGGGGGTATACCCTCCCGTATGACTGCCCACTTTAATGCCGTTTACAAAGACCTCCGTCTGCCAGTCGACTGCTCCGAAATGGAGCAGCACACGCTTCCCTTTCCATCCGGAAGGAACCGTAAAGGTGCGCTTATACCAGAGACGCTTATCCTTACCTACCGTTTTTTGGACACCCGAAAGCGACGACTCTACAGCAAAGGGAACCAGGATAGAACCGTCGTAGCTATCGGGCACCACACCGGGGTTTACAATGGTATAACTCCAGAGACCATTCAGATTGACCCAGTCGGTGCGTTCGAGCAGGGGCCGGGGGTACTCCTGCCATACATTTTCGGGTGTCAGTTTGTCGGCCCAGGCGGTCTTGATTTTGTCGCCTGCAGGCTTCCACTGTCCAAAAGCATTGATAATGGCAACACTACAAAAAAGTAAAAAAAGAAAAACTCGAAAAATGGTCCTCATAAGATCGATATAATTATAGGTAAAACAGACTGCACATATGCAACCCCGCAGCGGCGGGAGAGGCCGCTCCGAAACGCTTAAGGCGAAAATAGTAAACATTTTTGGTTTATCTTCGCCGAACCGGGAGTTTCGGGAAGCCGTCCTCCCAAAATCTGTTCACACAAATGGATCCCTATGGAACAACCCGACCTTCTGATTTGTGCCTGCTCTGTACGTCATCTCACCGATTCGGCAGCGGTTCGCACTTTGGCCGCCTCGGCCAGAAATGCGGGTCTTTCGGTTGAGATTATCCCCGACCTCTGCTATTCCGCCGTAAAGGCGCCTGAAACCATACGGGCAAAGATGATTGCGGCCTGTCACAGCAGAGCCGTATCGTCGCTCTGTTATCAGGCAAAACATACCCCTATTACCCTGCTCGACCTGAGAACCCGCCCCATTAGCGAAGCACTGGAAACGCTAAAAATAGAGAAAGGGGGTAATCCCTTCGAGGTAACCCTGCCCGTTTACGAAGGAGAGTGGGTACCCTGGTTTCCGGTTATCGATCGCGATCGCTGCACCAATTGCGGGAAGTGTGTCGACTTCTGTATGTTTGGTGTCTACGAGGCCGATGGCCTGGTTGAAGTTAGTGTGCCCGAAAACTGCAAGACCGATTGCCCTGCCTGTGCCCGGATCTGCCCCGAAACCGCCATCATCTTTCCTAAGCATCTCAAATCGCCTATCAACGGAGGGCTTGAGCAGGAGGAGGAGACAGCGGTAGACCCGTCGGCACTTTACACGCAGCGTGATCTTTACCAACAACTGTCGGCCCGCCGTCGGAAACCGGGCAATCTTACCCGCGAATAACCCACCCCCCTTACATTCCCTACAAAAGACTCTCTATGGCGCTATCCTCTGCATTCCAAATTTTCACCCCCGGTTGGCGAATCCTGCGCGATTGCCCCCCCAGACTGGTCTGGAAATTTGCCTATACTTTCGGTTTGAAGAGTGCGCTGAATTTCAGAAAATTCGAAAAGCGGCTGGCAAAAGGAGAACCCTTCTTCCCGGCTTTTCTGATGATATCACTTACCAATCGGTGCAATCTGGCCTGCAGGGGCTGTTGGGTAACCCAGACCCGTCCGGCCAGAAGCCTTACTGCAAAACAGTTCGACGGCATCATTACCACTGCCAAAAAACGTGGATCCTGCTTCTTTGGGCTTCTGGGCGGCGAACCGCTACTGTACGAACCGCTTTTCGAGGTGATTGCCAAACATCCCGATTGCTATTTTCAGCTCTTTACCAATGGCACCACCCTTACCGCAGAGATTGCCCAAAAGATGCGTAAACTGGCGAATATATCTCCACTGGTGAGTATCGAAGGACTCGAAACCGAAAGCCGTCTCCGGCGCGGAAAAGAGGATGTCTTTGCCCGCTCTGTGCGGGGGCTGTCGCACTGTACCGATAACAAACTGATAACCGGAGTTGCCGCCAGCATTGGAAAGAGCAATTTCGACGAACTGGTTAGCGAAAAGTACATCCAATTTCTGGCAGAGAAGGGGGTACACTATCTGTGGTACTACATCTATCGGCCTGCAGGCCCCGATCCCAATCCTGCCAACGCCCTTTCGGAGGAGCAGATAGTGACCCTGCGGCGTTTTATTGTAGAACAGCGTACAAAAGCCCCCTTGCTGATTATCGAAACCTATTGGGATGCAAAAGGAAACGCGCTCTGCCCCGGGGCCATGGGTGTGAGCCACCATATCTCGCCCGAAGGGGCAGTGGAGTTCTGTCCTCCCATTCAGTTTGCAGCCGAGACGCTTAACGAAGAGGGCACCAACCTGGAAGAAATATTTGCCCAATCTACATTTCTGGCAGATCTTCGGAATCTGACCGCTTCTACTACAAGAGGATGCATTCTTCTGGAACAACCCGATGCGCTGCTCCGGTATATAGAACAACAGAACACCCCCGACTCATCGGCCCGGGGCACGGCCCACAAGGAGCTTGCCGCGATGCAGTGCCTGAGCGGACACCATATTCCCGGCAAAGAGATCCCGGAAAGCAATCCCTTCTACCGGTTCGCGAAAAAGTATTACTTCTTTGGATTCGGCGCCTATGGATAAACAGACAACCATTAATTGTGGAAAACAGGATTCCAGGGTTCCGGAATCGCATGTGGAGAGAGAGCTGATTATAGGAAACATAGAAGCTTTCATGGCCGAAAAAAAGGCCCTTCCCCCGCTCTCTATGGAGGAGTTGCAGGAGATGGCGCGGGAGTTTCGCAGCCGGTACGCACTGCCCGATGCATGGCACGACTGGATTATGGTACACATCAACAACACCCTCTGGAAGGGGATTGTGGCCTCTGTTCCTTTCGAACGCAAAATTCTGCTCATGCCTCAGTGCCTCCATGCCGAAGGAAAGTGTCTGGCAGGATTCGATCAGTTTGGGCTGCTCTGCGAAAAGTGTCACGCCTGCTCTATCGGCTTTTTGGAGGAAGAGGCCGAGAAACTGGGTATGATGTGTGTGGTGGCCGAAGGCTTCACACCGGTGGTGGGGCTGATTGAGAGCGGACAGATTGAGGCAGTTATTGGCGTTGCCTGCCTCGACTCGCTCGAAAGAGCCTTCCCGCTGTTGGTTAATCATGCTATCCCCGGTATTGCGATCCCTCTAAACTGCAATGGTTGCAAAGGAACTACCGTGGATATGCAGATGGTAATCCGCGCCATGGGACTTAAAGAGAGCCGTGTTGCCCGCCCCATGGATCTGGACATGATCCGCAACAAGGTGCAGAGTTGGTTTCAGCCCCACACACTCGATGGGCTGATGGGCCCTGTTGGCCACCAGACCGCACAATTGGCACGTAACTGCCTGACCGGTGAGGGAAAACGGTGGAGACCCTATCTGGAAGCTGCTGTTTATATGACACTTACGGGCACAACCACCCCACCTCCCTTTGTCATGCAGAGTGCCGTTGCCATTGAGTGCTTCCATAAAGCCTCGCTGGTGCACGACGACATCGAAGATAAAGACGATTTCCGATATGGTGCTCAAACCCTTCACAAAGCGTATGGCGTTCCGGCAGCATTGAATGTGGGCGACTTTTTGCTGGGCGAAGGGTATCGTCTCATTGTGAATTGCGAGCCCGATACCGCAACCACCGACAACGAGAGCGCTTTTGCGGCCATGCAAATACGACAAGAGCTGATGAAGAGTGCAACCGAAGCGCACTGTGCGCTTTGTGCAGGACAGGGCCTCGAACTGGACTGGATGAGCCATCCCCGAATCATTTCGCTCGACGAGGTGCTCGAGATATTTCGGCTTAAGACCTCGCCCGCCTTCGAGGCTGCCATCGATTTTGGAGCCATTGCTGCCCGTGCCGACACCGTTTTACGATCTGCCCTGAAAAGTTACTGTACCTACTTAGGGGTTGCCTATCAATTGCAAGATGACCTGACCGATTTCTCTGAGGGCGATCGTGACCACCTCCGACCGTCGGCCGTTCTGGCAGCCCTTTTCGAAATTATTTCGCCCCACGAATCGGCCGCACTGCTGCAGCAGATAGGGGCATCGGCCTCTCTTTTGGCCGATCCGGCACTTAAACCCAAAGTAGAACAGGCCATTAGACGCATTAAGCAGATGTACGAACATTACCGCAAAAGCACCATTCGTTCGCTGCGTGATGTGGAAAATTCCGACCTGAAACGATTTCTCTTCCGCGTAACCGGAAAGATTCTTAAATAGCTCGTTTTATGGCCTCTGCCCAACCTTTGGTTTCAAAAAGAGGAAGGCGTGCCCCCCACTCAATTTCGGAGGCACTGCTTAACCGCCTTTCGAACGGGGTTTCGGCTCTTTCTAACCAGTCGGTGCCCCTGATCACCCAATTTATACTTGGACAACGAAATGCGGAAGGACTCTTCGCAAATAAAGCATCGGCTCCCGATCTCTACTATCTGCCCTTTGCGCTCTCCTGTTGCATTGCCCTGAACGCCAGCCCCGAGCTTGCTCCCATAAAGCGTTTCCTTTCGCAACAGCGTATCAACGAACTGGATCTGGTCCATTTGGCATCGCTTTCGCGCTCGTGGCAAGCCGTCAGGTGGCTGGAATGGAAAAAACGGCTCTCTCTCTCCACCCCCGATCGCTTTCCGATTCCCGGCCGATGGATTCCGATTCACACCAAAAGAGAGCGACTGGCTTTTCAACTGTTGTGGGAACGAAACCGACCGGCCGACTTTCCCAACCGCCACCTTGCCTCCCCCTATTCGCTCTTTATTGCCCTCGGTTTGTCGGAAGCCACCGGTTTTCGGCCCTTTGGAGGGAGTGAAGCAGAGGCGCTGCTCATGCCTTTCCATATTGGCGGCGGAGGGTGGTCGAACCTTCCCGACGGCAGTAGCGCATCGGCCAATGCAACGGCTGCTGCGCTCTGCGTAACGGTACTTTTATGGGGGCAACCCCTCGCGGAGGATATCGCCGCCTTACGATTGCTCCAGGATAACACCGGAGGCTTCAGAGCCACAACCGGTTCGCCCCTCCCCGATCTTTTATCAACGGCAACCGCCCTATTCGCTCTCCACCTGTGCGGCGTGGAGCCCCTCTATCCCGCCAAACCCTTTATCAGCGATCATTGGTGCATGGATGGCGGCTTTTGCAGCACGATTCTTGACGAAGAGACCGATAGCGAGTATACCTTTTACGGCCTGCTGGCCCTGGGCTGCTCTTCCTCCTCTTAACGCCTAACCCTGATTCGCCGATATTTCAGAAAATCCCTCTCCCTGTAATACCCAAGCTATGAGCCCCCATTCCACCGACAACCCCATTTCTCTGCACGAATGTCTGCTGCACCTTGAGAACCAACTTCTCCGGCAAAGGAGGGAGGATGGCACTTGGGAAGGAGAGCTATCATCGGGTGCAGTCTCAACCGCCACCTCTATCGTGGCCTTGCGCTGTATGGATGCCGGGAAATATGCCCCGCTTATTGAGAAGGGTTACCAGTGGCTCGAAGAGACCATGCTCCCCGAAGGGGCCTGGGGCGATACCCCCGAAAGCAGATCGAACCTCACGGCCACGCTCCTGTCGGTTGCAGCTCTGCATACTGGCGGGCGGGTCCCTGCAGCAGCGCGGGCCTCACTCGAAAAAACGTTTGGAGGGCTCTCCGACACGGCTATTATCCGGGGTGTACTCTCCTACTATGGAACCGATCTCACCTTTTCGGTGCCCATTCTGCTCATGTGCGCCATCACCGGGCTGATCGGCTCCTGCAAAGAGGTTCCCCGATTCCCTTTCGAACTGGCACTTCTGCCCCAAAGCACCTTTAAACTGCTACGGTTACCGGTGGTAAGTTATGCCATTCCCGCCCTGATTGCTGTAGGCATTGTCCGACACAAAGAGGATAAAGGGCGATGGTTTTTCTCGCTCCGCGAGTGGGCAACAGATCCCTGTCTGCGTGTATTAGAAAAGCTGCAGCCCGCAAACGGCGGGTTTCTGGAAGCCCCCCCGCTCACCGCCTTCGTGGCCATGAGTCTGATCACCTCGGGCTACAAAACCCATCCGGTAACCGATAAATCCATCGCCTTTCTGGTGGGAGCCCAACGTTCGGACGGATCCTGGCCAATAGACATCAATTTGAGCCAGTGGGTCACCTCTCTCGCCATCAAAGCTCTGGGTACCGGAAAAGCCCAATACAACGGTCTCGCCCAACTCATTAAACAGCGTCAATTCAAAGAGGTACATCCCTTCACCGGAGCAGCTCCTGGAGGATGGGGCTGGACCCATCTGCCCGGTTCGGTTCCCGATGCCGACGACACCCCCGGTGCCCTCATCGCACTGTACAACCTTGAGCCGGGCAACTACACCCCCGAAATCGGAGCCGGTATTGCATGGCTACTGGGCATCCAAAACAGCGACGGAGGCATTCCCACCTTTTGCAGGGGGTGGGGAAAACTTCCTTTCGACCGAAGCGCTCCCGATCTCTCAGCCCACACCTTCAGAGCCTTCCAACTATGGCTCCCCTCTCTTCCGGTCCCTCTGGCCAAACGGGTAACCCGAAGCTGTCAACGCATAACTCGCTGGCTCCAACAACAACAAACCCCCGAAGGCTTCTGGCTTCCCCTCTGGTTTGGCAGCCAGGAGACCCCCAACGAAGAGAACCCGGTATACGGCACCGCCGTAGTCCTCGACAACCTGGGCAACCCCTCCGCCATGGAACCCTCCCTGCAAAAAGTGGTTACTCCCATGAGAGAGAGAGGCATCGCCTTCCTGCTCTCAGCCCAAAACCCCGATGGCGGATGGGGCCCCGCCGCAGGATACCCATCGCGCACAACCCTCACCGCCAAAGCCCTATCGGCCCTCTGTGCTGCCCCGCTCATCACTCCCGAAGCCCCTTTCACTGAAACAACGCCAACCACTAACAGCACGGCCCATCACACCATCTGCCATTCGGCACAACGCGCGGCACAATACCTCTGCCACCGCTTCTCACAACCCGATCCCCCCGCCGACGAACCCATCGGCCTCTACTTCTCACGACTCTGGTACTCCGAAGCGCTCTACAACCTCACCTTTACCGTACACGCGCTGCGTATGAGTGTAGCAGTGCTCTAGTGCTTCAAAGTGCAATTGCACTTTGAGTGCTCTAGTGCTGCGCTTCGCGCAAAGGGTAAATGGTGAGCTGTTCACCGATAACCATTGTGATTCATTACCAGGTACCTTTCTCTCTTCCCACTGGCAGGTATACCTCATCCGATCCCACCATTCCTGTGGGTGAATAACTCTCCACCCGAACCCGAAGCGTTCGGGCAAAGTTTCTGCCCACAGGCAGACTCACCTCCGCCTTGCCCTCTTCGGAAGTGATCAGTTCGGGAACCCAGAGAAGGGTGGGCTGGCGGTGGTAAACAAGGCGGTCGGGGAACTCTTTGGGAATATACTTGGGGAGATAAAATTGGCGAGGGGTGGAAAAGCCACGGATCTGGGTGGTTACCGTGCCATTAGCCTGGCCCCTGACAATCCCGTAGCCACTTCTGGTAGTTACTTCTATTATTTTTGCACCACCGTACAGCCATGTATACTCGGGCGATAGCATCACCTCCAAACCCACAAGCTCCGAAACCGAAAGAGAACGAAGAAGGTTGGCATGGAAATCGTAATAATCCCGCATCCCCTGAGGCGTTGATGGCATTTCGCCATAATAGGGAAGGGGACCGCCATCTACTTTAAAACCTACTTCTTCATTACTGACCATAAACACGGGGCCCTCATAGCCCGGTTTGGGTACCGGGCTGAACAAGGAACTATCGCTATTTAAATAGACCATTCTGAAACCGGGTATTTCATGCTCCAATACCTCTAACAGATTGCTGAATGGGTCGAACTTTCCCAAGTCCTTTTCGTCGACAACATAGTCGGCCTTTCCGGGCCCATTCTTATTGAATGAGTTTTTGATATCGGGTTTGGCGGTAATCGCTACCTCGTCGATGTAGATCATGCCGGGGATATGCTTCAG
>JBFWIG010000066.1:0-10276 GCA_050256115.1 Bacteroidales bacterium
TAGGAATGCCATTCACCGGCATGATATAGGGAAGGTTAATTTCGGTACTGGTCGTGCTCGAAAGCTCGATCTTTGCCTTTTCTGCAGCCTCTTTCAGTCGCTGAAGTGCCATGGGATCTTTGCGCAAATCGAGACCCTCTTCTTTGAGGAATTCAGATGCCAGCCAGTCGATAATCACGTGGTCAAAGTCGTCGCCCCCGAGATGGGTATCTCCATTGGTCGATTTAACCTCAAATACCCCATCGCCCAACTCCAGGATACTGATATCGAAAGTACCTCCACCCAGGTCGAATACAGCAACGTGCATATTCTTCTGTTTTTTGTCGAGACCATAGGCCAGAGCAGCCGCCGTGGGTTCGTTGATGATACGACGAACTTTCAGCCCTGCAATCTCACCGGCCTCTTTGGTGGCCTGACGTTGCGAATCGCTGAAATAGGCGGGTACGGTAATGACTGCTTCTGTAACCTCCTGTCCCAGATAGTCTTCGGCCGTTTTTTTCATCTTCTGAAGAACCATGGCCGAGATCTCCTGCGGCGAATATCTGCGGTCGCCAATAACGATACGGGGCACATTATTTTCGTTGGTAACAGAATAGGGTACACGCGAAATCTCTTTGCTCACTTTGTCGAACGTTTCGCCCATGAAACGTTTAATGGAAAATATGGTGTTGTGGGGATTTGTAATGGCCTGACGTTTTGCAGGATCGCCCACCTTGCGTTCGCCGTTCTCAACAAATGCCACAACCGAAGGAGTGGTTCTTTTCCCTTCGTTATTCGTAATCACAACCGGCTCATTGCCTTCCATTACGGAAACGCACGAGTTTGTGGTTCCCAGGTCGATTCCTATGATCTTGCCCATAATAATTTGATAGTATTAGATAGATGTTATCGTTTTAAGCTGTTTAACCGGCTTGTCGCAATGATTGTGCCATAGCTGTACCGGGGTTCATTCTGTCAGTGATGGGTACCCGGCCCGTGAAAAACGCGACATATTGTCACCCCTCTTCCTGTCTGATCCTGTCAGTTTAACCGCAGAAAGCAGAAACTGTAATTCGGGGTATGACAGCACAAAAATTCCGGTTTTTTGGAAGTGATCCCTGTTTTTTTGGGGTCTCTAAGGCGATAATCAATTTTTTTCAAAAAAAAATGTCGGTTTTAGAGGGGGTGTCTAAGGAAATAGTACTTTTGTGGCAACTAAAAACCTTTCGTGATTATGGAAAATTCTGCGCTCTTACGGTTTCGCGTTTTACAGGATGTTCTGTCAAGAACGCCCCGTGTGGTTGAACCTCCCGCACCAAGAACCTCTGCCTACTATGGTATGAATGTATTTGACCGGACCAAGATGCAGCAATATCTCACGCAAGAGACCTACAATGCCGTGGTAGAAGCTATTGATGGCGGAACCCGAATTGACAGGAGAGTTGCCGAGCATGTGGCTTCGGGCATGAAGAGTTGGGCTATGGAGCTGGGTGCCACTCACTATACCCACTGGTTTCATCCTCTCACCGAGGGCACTGCCGAGAAACATGATGCCTTTATTGACCCCACCTCGGCCGGGCAGGTGATGGAGACATTCTCGGGCAAATTGTTGGTGCAGCAGGAGCCCGATGCCTCCAGTTTTCCCAGTGGAGGTATCCGAAATACCTTCGAGGCCCGGGGGTATAGTGCCTGGGATCCCTCTTCGCCCGCTTTTGTACTTGATAAAACCCTTTGTATTCCTACCATATTTATTAGCTATACGGGAGAGTCGCTCGACTACAAAGCGCCGCTGCTTCGGGCCATTTCCGCTGCAGATAAGGCGGCTGTCGATGTGTGTCGGTTGTTCGATAAAGAGGTAAATAAAGTGATTCCCTATCTGGGTTGGGAGCAGGAGTATTTTTTGGTTGATTACTCACTCCACAACATTCGCACCGATCTGGTGATGACCGGCCGGACGCTGGTGGGGCAGGAGAGTGCCAAGAATCAGCAGCTGGAGGATCACTATTTTGGTGCCATTCCAACCCGGGTAACCGCCTTTATGCGTGAGCTGGAGTATGAGGCGTACAAGTTGGGTATTCCCCTTAAAACCCGGCATAACGAGGTGGCTCCTAATCAATTTGAACTTGCACCTGTATATGAGGAGATGAACCTTGCCATAGACCACAACCTCATTCTGATGTCGCTTATGAAGAAGGTGGCCCGACGCCACCATTTCAAGGTGCTGCTTCACGAAAAACCCTTTTATGGGGTGAACGGTTCCGGCAAACATTGTAATTGGTCGTTGGGAACCGATACCGGAGTAAATCTGATGTCGCCAGGAAAGAATCCCAAGTCCAATCTGCAGTTTCTGACCTTCCTCATTAACGCGCTGATGGCAGTTCATAAGAATAACGCGCTGCTTAAGGCAAGTATCGCTTCGGCGGGCAATGCGCATCGGTTAGGGGCTAACGAGGCCCCTCCGGCTATTATTTCGGTGTTTCTGGGTACCCATCTCACGCAGGTGCTCGATTATCTGGAAGAGAATGTGCCTGATTCCCGTATGACCCCCGACGAAAAGACGGCCATCAAACTGGATATAGGTCGCATTCCAGAGATTTTGCTCGATAATACCGATCGAAATCGGACCTCACCTTTTGCCTTTACCGGCAATCGATTTGAGTTCAGGGCGGTGGGCTCCTCCGCCAATTGTGCATCGGCTATGATTGCGCTGAATGCGGCAATGGCCGATCAACTCACCACTTTCTCGTCCGATGTGCAACAGCTCATTGATTCGGGTCAGAAGAAGGACGACGCCATTTTCCAGGTGCTGCGCAACTATATCATGCTTTCTAAACCTATCCGTTTTGACGGGAACGGGTATTCCGACGAGTGGAAGGTGGAGGCAGCCCGCAGGCAGCTCGATTGTGAAGCCAGGGTGCCCTATATGTACGATGCCTATCTCACCCCTCAGAGTATTGCTATGTTTTCGCGTACGGGAATCTTTACCGAAAAAGAGCTTCATGCCCGAAACGAGGTGAAATGGGAGATCTATACCAAGAAGATCCAGATCGAGGCACGGGTTTTGGGTGAGATGGTAACCAGTCAGATTTTGCCGGCCACTATTCGATTCCAAAATACCCTTATCGAGAATGTGAAGGGATTGCAGTCCATTTTGGATGGCGATGAACTGAACGAGGCAATTAGCGAAAGTCTCTATCTGATTCGCGAAATTTCTAAGCATATGGTGGCTTTACGAACCAAGACCCGTATTATGGTCGATGCCCGAAAGAGTGCCAATAAAATGGAAGACGGACGTGAAAAGGCCGTTGTATACGAAAAGCTGGTCTATCCAATGTTCGACGACATCAGACGCCATGTGAATAAACTGGAGCGGCTGGTTGATAACCAGGTTTGGCCTCTTGCGAAATATTCCGAGCTATTTTTCTCCAGATAATCTCTGCCTGAAAGGGCAAAAAGGGCTATCTTCGTAACCGGATCTCCGGCAGCGGAGATAGCCTTTTTTTTAGCCAATTTGCATTATGACAGAGATATCCTATATAAAATATTATTTAACCCCTTTGGGGTGGACCGAAATCTCGTCCGATAACGAAGCAATCACTCGTCTGCGGATAGTGGAGGAGGCGGGAGTGAGTGATGAATCACTGCCGGAGTGTCTTGTTGAATGCATGATGCAACTCGACGAATACTTTATGGGTTTGCGAAAGTCGTTTACGGTTCCCATCAGGACGCAGGGTACCCCCTTTCAGGAGAGGGTGTGGAAAGCCCTGCAGGGAATTTCCTATGGTACGGTGAAAACCTATGGCGAACTCTCGGAGGTGGTGGGGGGAAGAAATAATACCCGGGCTGTGGGTTCGGCGGCTCATTACAACCCCATTCTTATTTTGATTCCCTGTCACAGGCTGGTGGGAGTGCGGGGAAATCTAACCGGTTTTGCAGCAGGAATTCCCCGTAAAGAGTGGTTGTTGCGGCATGAGGGATATCTGCAGGGAGACGACGGACAAATGGCTTTTTTTTCGTAATTTTGCCGCCTCTAAAATAACCCGCCGACACCCGAATGAACGCTATCCGTAATTTTTGCATCATTGCCCATATTGATCACGGAAAAAGCACCCTTGCCGACAGGTTGCTCCAATCTACCAACAGTGTTACCGAACGCGAATTCCAGAATCAGGTCCTCGATAATATGGATCTGGAGAGGGAGCGTGGAATTACCATAAAAAGCCATGCTATCCAGATGAGCTATATGCTCGATGGAAAGGATTATACCCTTAATCTGATCGACACCCCCGGGCATGTTGACTTCTCGTACGAGGTGTCGCGTGCCATTGCTGCCTGCGAAGGGGCGTTATTGGTGGTAGATGCCACGCAAGGAATTCAGGCACAGACCATTTCGAACCTATATAAGGCTATTGAGTACGATCTTACCATTATTCCCGTACTCAACAAGATGGACATGCCCAGCGCCATGCCCGAACTGGTGAAGGATCAGATTGTAGATTTGATTGGTTGCAACCGTGACGAAATTCTCGAGGTGAGTGCAAAAACCGGAATCGGAATCGATGCGATTCTGGAAGCCATTGTGCATAAGGTTCCGGCGCCTTCCGGCGATGAGAATGCCCCGCTGCAGGCGCTCATTTTCGACTCGGTATTCAACTCCTTCAGAGGCATTATTGCCTACTTTAAGGTGGTAAATGGTCAGTTTTCGACAGGTGATTATGTGAAGTTTGTAAACACCGGAAAAGAGTATCATGCCGACGAAATTGGTGTATTACAGATGTCTATGTCGCCACGAAAAATCCTTAAGGCAGGCGATGTGGGCTATATTATATCGGGTATCAAGTCGGCAAGAGAGGTAAAAGTGGGTGATACCATTACCCATGTCGATAACCCTTGCGATAAAGGGATTGAAGGGTTCGAAGAGGTAAAACCTATGGTTTTTGCCGGTATCTATCCGGTAGATGCCGATGATTATGAGGAGTTGCGCTCTTCTATCGAGAAGTTGCAGCTCAATGATGCCTCTCTCACCTTTGTTCCGGAGTCGTCGGCAGCATTGGGATTTGGATTTCGATGCGGCTTTCTGGGGCTTTTGCATATGGAGATTATCCAGGAACGGCTGGACCGGGAGTTCGATATGGATGTGATTACTACGGTTCCAAACGTATCGTATAAGGTATACACCACTAAAGGCGAAGAGATAGACGTGCATAACCCATCGGGACTTCCTTCGGTTAGTGCAATAGATAGAATAGAAGAGCCCTATATCAAGGCACAGATTATCACCAATGCCGATTACCTGGGAAATGTGATAAAGCTCTGTATCGACAAACGAGGTGTGCTGAAGAACCAGGTGTTTCTGTCGGTCGATCGCGTAGAGATCACCTTCGAGATGCCTCTTGCAGAGATTGTATTCGATTTTTATGATAAACTGAAAAGCATCTCTAAGGGGTATGCCTCTTTCGACTACTTTATTGTGGGGTATCAGAAAGCCGATTTGGTAAAACTCGATATTTTGCTCAACAGTGAGAGTGTCGATGCGCTCTCGGCGTTGATCCACCGTGGAAACGCCTACGATTTTGGCCGGAGAATCTGCGAAAAACTGAAGGAGCTTATTCCCCGCCAACAGTTTGATATTGCGATTCAGGCTGCTATCGGAGCCAAGATTATTGCCCGCGAAACCGTAAAAGCGGTTCGTAAAGACGTTACCGCCAAGTGTTACGGTGGCGATATTACCCGAAAGCGGAAATTGCTCGAGAAACAGAAAAAAGGAAAGCGGAGAATGCGTCAGATTGGGAATGTAGAGGTGCCTCAGTCGGCATTTTTGGCGGTGCTTAAGTTGGGCGATTGATCCGATTTATTGCTATCTTTATCCTATCCGAACCTAAAATTTACTGCCATGGAACATCAGTTGCCACTTTTGCCGTATGCACTTAACGCGCTTGAACCTGTTTTTTCGAAAGAGACCCTCGAGTTTCATTACGGCAAGCATCATCAGGCTTACGTAACCAATCTTAACGGTTTGATAAAGGGCACCCCCTTCGAAAATGCTACCCTCGAAACCATCATTATGGAGGCCGAAGGCCCCGTCTTTAACAATGCGGCCCAGATCTGGAATCACACCTTTTATTTCGAGGCTTTTTCGCCCGAAGGAGAGGGTGAGCCTCAGGGTCCTCTTGCAGATGCAATCGCCCGCGATTTCGGATCGTACGAGACATTTCGTGATCAGTTTTCGAAGGCCGCAGCCACCCTTTTCGGCTCGGGCTGGGCATGGCTGGTGGTGAATGAGGCGGGAAAACTTCAGATTGTACAAGAATCTAACGCCGGAAATCCGATGCGTAAAAATCTTTTCCCTCTGTTGACTTGCGATGTGTGGGAACATGCCTACTATATCGATTACCGGAATCGCCGTCCCGACTATATTGCACAATTCTTTAAGCTGGTAGACTGGAATGTAGTGGAAGCCCGGTATCAGGCCAGATGACAGAGTTGTTTGCAGCGTTTGGTCTCTCGTCGGTTTCTCTCTTCCTATTGGTGCTCTGTGGCATGCTTATCGGGATGTCGAAGACGGGAATTCAGGGAATCGGCTCGCTGGTAGTGCCCATTATGGCCCTGATTTTCGGGGCTAAACCCTCGACAGGTCTTCTGCTGCCCATGTTATGTATGGCCGACGTGATGGCCGTGCTCTATTACCGTACCGAAGTAAAGTGGCGTTATATCTTTGCGCTGCTTCCCTGGGCCATTTTGGGGTTTTTTGTGGCTTTGCTCGTCGATGCTCAGGTTCCCGAATCGCAATTCAGGAAGTTGATAGGAGCAACTCTCTTTATCGGTTTCCTGGTGATGTTCTGGAACGAAAGACGACAGAAGAGCGGCGCCATATTGCCTGAGGGGTTATGGTTCGCGGCGCTTTTCGGGATTCTGGGCGGCTTTTCTACCATGATCGGGAATGCGGCCGGCCCCATTATGGCAGTCTTCCTTTTGGCTGCCCGGCTACCCAAGAACGCCTTTGTAGGCACATCAGCCTGGTTTTTTCTGATTGTGAATTTCCTGAAGCTTCCTCTGCAATTTTTCTTTTGGCATAATATCTCGGCAAGCACTCTGGCACTGAATGCTGCCATGTTGCCAGCTATTTTTCTCGGTGCGCTGATTGGCATATGGTTTGTACGGTTGCTCTCCGAACGGAACTACCGCCGGTTTGTAACTGCAGCCACGCTGATCTCCACAATGCTGCTCTTCCTGTAAAGCGGGCCGGAAAATATATCGTATCTTTGCAAAACAAAATTGAAGCAGGTTGTATGGATGCTAAATTCAATCAACGTACACGTGATGTGCTGGGTTACAGCCGCGAAGAGGCCATCCGCCTTGGCAATACCCAGATTACTACCGACCATCTTTTTCTCGGAATACTTCGGGAAGCGGGTGGAGAGGCACTCGATGCACTAAAAACGCTCGATGTAGATCTTTTTAAAATTCGTAAAAATCTCGAGAACCAGATAAAATCGGACGATCCTCAGGAGAGCTCTGATGCCGATTTGCTCCCCCTTACCAAAACCGCCGAAAGAGTGCTGAAACTGGTCTATCTGGAGGCGCGATCTTTCAAAAGCAGAGTGATTGATACAAACCACCTTTTGCTGGCCATTTTGCGAGATGATACCTCGCATATTTTCCGTATCCTGGGCGATGAGAATATCGATTATTCGTCTGTAAGACAAATTCTTGAGGGGTTGAATCCCCAAGAGCCCGATGCGGTTGATACGCCTGTTGAGGATGCACTCCGCAGTGATAGCGACGACGATGACGACGATGACCTTTCGCAGGGTGCATCGTTTGCCAAATCGGCTTCTGCAGCCAGTGCCAAACCGGCCTCCGATACACCTGTGCTCGATAATTTTGGTATAGACCTTACGCGGTCGGCCGAAGAGGGAAAGTTAGACCCTATTGTGGGTCGTGAAAAGGAGATAGAACGTATTGCCCAGATTCTCAGTCGGAGGAAGAAGAATAATCCCATTCTGATCGGTGAACCCGGCGTTGGAAAGTCGGCCATTGCCGAAGGATTGGCTCTGAGGATTGTACAGCGAAAGGTGTCGCGTGTGCTATTTGGTAAAAGGGTGGTAACGCTCGATCTGGCATCGATTGTTGCCGGTACCAAGTTCCGGGGTCAGTTTGAGGAGCGTCTTAAGGCCATTCTCAATGAATTATCGAAAAATCGGAATGTCATTCTCTTTATCGACGAAATCCATACTATCGTGGGAGCCGGTGGGGCTACGGGATCGCTCGATGCAGCCAATATGCTCAAGCCGGCACTTGCCAGGGGAGAGATTCAGTGCATCGGGGCCACCACTTTAGACGAATACCGTCAGCATATTGAGAAGGATGGCGCGTTAGAACGCCGTTTTCAGAAGGTGATGGTAGAGCCTACCAGTATCGAAGAGACCATTACCATTCTAAACAATATCAAATCGCGTTACGAAGATCATCATGCGGTACTTTACACCGACGATGCCATTGAGGCATGTGTAAAATTGACTAACCGTTACATCAGCGACCGCCATCTCCCCGACAAGGCTATTGATGCGCTCGATGAAGCGGGTTCCAGGGCACATATTTCGAATATTCACGTGCCTGCAACCGTTGTTGCGCTCGAGAAGAAGATGGAAAGTGTGAAAGCCGAGAAGCTGCAGGCAGTGAAGAATCAGGATTTCGAAAAGGCTGCTGCTTTCCGCGATTCCGAGAAGAGTCTTATTACCCAACTCGAAAAGGCCAAGCAGACATGGGAGAAGGAGATTGAGCAGGCCCGTGTGGTGGTCGATGCCGAGAAGGTGGCCGAAGTGGTTGCCATGATGACCGGTGTTCCGATGCAGCGCATAGCGCAGGCTGAGGGGAGTCGTCTTCTTCATATGGCCGGGGAGCTGAAAGGTAGTGTAGTTGGACAGTCGGAGGCGATCGAAAAAATTGTAAAGTCTATACAGCGTAACAGAGCCGGACTGAAAGATCCTAATAAACCGATTGGTACATTTGTTTTCCTGGGGCCCACCGGTGTGGGTAAAACTCAGTTGGCCAAGGTGCTGGCCCGTTTTCTCTTCGATTCGGCCGAGAATCTGATCCGGATTGATATGAGTGAGTATATGGAAAAATTTACCGTATCGCGGCTGGTGGGGGCACCTCCGGGGTATGTAGGATACGAAGAGGGAGGTCAGCTCACCGAAAAGGTGCGGCGTCGGCCCTACTCTGTGGTTCTGCTCGATGAGGTAGAGAAGGCGCATCCTGATGTGTTCCATCTCTTATTGCAGGTGCTCGATGAGGGGCAACTCACCGATAGCTTGGGGCGTAAGGTCGATTTTCGGAATACCATAGTGATTATGACCTCAAATATTGGCACCCGGCAGTTAAGGGAGTTTGGACAGGGCGTTGGCTTTTCTACCTCCGCCAAGGAGTTGCAGGTGCAGGATTATGAGCGAAGTGTGATACAAAATGCCCTCAAAAAGGCATTTGCTCCCGAGTTTCTGAATCGTATCGACGATGTGATTGTCTTCAATTCGTTGACACGAAAGGATATCCAGGCTATTATTCAGATAGAGTTGAAGGGGCTGTTTCAGCGAATCCTGGCCCTGGGATATGAAATTACTATCTCGGCCTCTGCCCGCGATTTTATTGCCGATAAGGGTTTTGATGCCAATTTTGGTGCCCGCCCTTTGAAAAGAGCCATACAAAAGTACCTCGAAGACCCTATGGCCGAGGTAATTATAAAAGGATCGGTTCATGAAGGGAACCTGATTTCGGTGGGATTAAACCAGAAAAAAGGGGAACTGACCTTCCGGGTAGTTCAAAAGGGAGAAAAGAGCGAAGAGAAACGATCGTCGGTTAATCCATCGTGATTTGACGCGAAAAATTTTCTTCGAGCGAAATAATCGTATCGGTTCGCGAAATCCCACTGATGGTTTGCAACTTATCAACGAGTACCTGTTTCAGGTGCTCGTTGTTGTGTGCATAGATCTTGATAAAAATGGAGTAGTCGCCCGTAGTATAATGGCATTCCGTAACTTCGGGAATCTTTTTTAACTGGTTTACTACATCGTTAAAGAGACTGGCCTTCTCCAGAAAGATACCCATAAAGGCACAGGTGTCGTAACCAATCATTTTGGGGTCGATTACATATTCGGCTCCTTTAATAACCCCCAGCTTTTTTAATCTCTGTACACGCTGGTGAATGGCTGCACCCGACACACCACACTCACGGGCCACCTCAAGAAAGTGAATTCTGGCGTTGGCCTGCAGCATCGAAATTATACGTTTGTCAAGATCG
>JBFWIG010000067.1:0-10091 GCA_050256115.1 Bacteroidales bacterium
ATTGTGCAACTCTTCGTACATATCACGGGCCGAATGGCCTGTAGCCAAAATCACAGCCTTAGCCCGAAAAGTGCTTCCCGTTGCTGTGGTTACCCCCACAACGCATCCGTTCTCCAGGCACAATCCGGCAACCCTGGTCTGGAAGTGCACCTCCCCCCCGCAATCGAGAATGGTAGTTCGCATTTTTCGGATTACATCGGGAAGATTGTCGGTTCCGATATGGGGGTGCGATTCGTAAAGAATCGATTCGGGAGCGCCATGGTAAAAGAAGTTGTCGAAGATTCGGCGGGCATCGCCCCGTTTCCGGGAACGGGTATACAACTTGCCGTCCGAAAAGGTACCGGCACCGCCCTCCCCAAAACAGTAGTTTGATTCCGGATCTAATCCCTGGTTTCGACAAAGCTGCGCAATATCTCTCTTTCTCTCGGCTACCGCTTTGCCTCTCTCCAATAGCAGGGGTTTAATTCCCAGTTCTATACAACGAAGTGCCGCGAAGAGACCGGCAGGACCGGCGCCCACAATCACTACCTCAGGAGCTCCGGAAGGCACCGGATTGTACATAAAAGCGGTAATCTCATGCCCTTTGGGAAGTTCATCCACAAAAACGGTCACCGTGAGATTCACCTTCACCTGACGCGAACGGGCATCGATCGATTTCCTGTCAATCCGCAAGTGGAGAATGGATCCTGCATCTACCGAAATAAGGGGGGCAACCGTCTCTCTGAGCCGTTCATGGGTGGCTGCCTCATCGGGCAGAAGTGAGAGATTGAGCGTTTTTTGCATAGTAAGAGCTAAATCAGAAGAAATTAAGGAACCCCCCTTCAAAGTAAACCGTCAGAAAATAGCCCGTACTAATCATCTTGTTAACACCCGATTGGGGGCGATGTGGCGATTCTGCCCGATAACCATCGAAGGAGTTGTTCAAACCAAACGACCCTCTACACTCAATAATCATTTTGGTATAAGGCAGATAGATATCAATGCCGGCGCCGGCGTCGGCCAGGAGTTCGGAATCTTTAAGCGCAAGCACACTGTGATCACGATTGGGACGAGAGATGCGCGGCGAGAGACCTGCCACCAGATAGGGCCGGATATTGCGATATCGCTTTGCCGAGTACTTCAACAATACAGGCATCACAAAGCTAAACCTCGAAATATCCGATAACTCTTCGGGAAGAGTGGGTAGTGGCTCCCTTGTACCTGCTTCATAAAAGGCCACCGGCAACTCAGAGGGGATAATCACTCCGGGCTGCAACCGAAGGCTCAGCGAAGGGGTAAGTGTAAAACTTCCGATTAACTGAACATGGTAATTGAGCGCCGTCTCAGGTAAATCGGCCAGCAATCCGGGCCGACTAAAACCAAAGGAATAATCCTGTGTATTCAATCCCACACCAAATCCAAAACTGACCGGTTTTTCATCGGCATCGGGCAGATTGGTATAGGCAGCAACCCGCTGTCCGGCGGCAACCGTCAGCAAAGCTACAGATAAGATGGAGGCAATAAGAATCTTCTTTACCATTATTTACCGTGTTATTCTCCGGGTATCTTCTTCTATTGTAAACGAAATATAGGCCTCTTTATTTTACCGGACGCTCTGCAAAGTAGATCGAAACCAATCCAAACATCATTTCCGAGAAACCCACCGAACAAAAACCTGCAGCCCGGAGGCGATCCAAAAAGTGATTTCCGGAAGGAAATCGGTACACCGAAGCGGGAAGATATTGGTAGGCCTGTCGGTCTTTGGACAACAGACCGCCCACAATTGGCATGAAACGAGTAAAATAGATGTCGAAAAGCTTTCGAAACAGGGGATTGCCCGATTGGGAAAATTCCAAGATCACCACCCGGCCCCCCTTTTGCACCACACGATACATCTCTGCCAACCCGGCATCCAGATTGTCGAAGTTTCTCACCCCGAATCCACACATCACTCCGTTAAAATATTGGTCGGGAAAGGGCATCTGCTCCGACCTGCCCGGCACCAAAGAGATAGATTGTGATACGCCTCGCTTCTCACTCTTCTTCTGCCCCAAAGCCAGCATCCCATCCGAGATGTCGAGCCCGATAATTTGCAAAGGTCGGTATTGCCGCCAGGCCTCCAGTGCCAGATCGGCGGTACCGGTAGCCACATCGAGAAGCCGCCCTTCGAAACGGGGTCCGAGCAACCGCACCGCTTTTCTCCGCCAACGGGCATCAAGTCGGAGCGTAAACAGACGGTTCAGAAAGTCGTAACGCCAGGCAATACGATTAAACATCTGCCTGATCTGTTCGCCCTCACCTCTTGCCAGATAATCGGTTGAATCCTCTCTCATCACTACACGGGTTGGTGGGCAAAAGTGCGAATTTTCGGCGGATTTCACTACTTTTGGAGACTTTTTACCATCCGCCATCCCTATGTTCAGCTACGACTCCCTCTTCGATTTCACCACGAAAGTAATTGTTAAAATGGGGTTTACCCCCACTGCAGCCAGGCAAACGGCAGCCGTATTTCTGGCCGCCGAATTGAGGGGCATCTCTACCCATGGTGTTGTGCGACTGGGCGACTATTACCATCTGTGGCGAGCCGGCAGAATTAATCCCCGCCCCAATGTAACCCTTGTACACCAAACCCCCTCTACGGGAGTCATTGATGGCGATGGTACCATTGGAATGATCCCGTCGCTTAAGGCCATGAAATTGGCCATCAAAAAGGCCGAACGCACCGGCAGCGGATGGGTGGCGGTAAAAAACTCCTGCAACTTTGGGATTGCAGGCTATTATGCCATGATGGCACTCGAACACAATATGATTGGTTTTGCCATGACAAACGCCAGTCCTCTGGTGGCCCCCACCTTCAGTGCGCAAGCCATGTTGGGAACCAATCCGATTGCGATTGCCGTTCCCGCCGAGAAACAGCCCCCGTTTGTTGCCGATTTTGCCACCACGCCGGTAACACGGGGCAAGTTTACACTGGCGGCCAAAAAGGGCGAAAAGATCAGTTTTGGATATGCACAAGATGCCGAGGGGCGACCCTCCGATAATCCCTCTGTTTTAGAACAGGGAGGCTCAATGCTCCCGCTGGGAGGCGATCGTGAACACGGAAGCCACAAAGGTTTTTGTCTGGGTGCCGGCGTCGACATTCTATCGGCAGTGCTCTCAGGGGCAAACTTTGGCCCTTTTGTCCCTCCCATGGTTGCCTATTTGCCCATGCCCCAACGGCAGGTGGGCGAAGGATTAGGGCACTTTTTCGGAGCGCTTCGCATCGATGGATTCATGCCGGCCGGGCAATTTAAGGCGCGAATGGACGAATGGATTCTTACCTTAAGGGGGGCCGCTCCCGCAAAAGGAGAAGAGTGCGTGTTGATCCCCGGAGACATTGAACGCGAAAACGAGTTCCGTATCCGAAACGAAGGCATAACCCTGATTCCACAGGTTATAGATGACTTAAAAGAGATTGCTTCGCGTTTTTCGCTCCGTTTTCCCGAAGAGCGCTAAGGCACAAATCGAAGTAACGTGGCTTTGTCCGGATCCGCATCAATTGTGCTGAAAGCGGTGGCTGAAGGTGGGGTTGTGGTTGGTTTCTGTTTTAAACGACGCCTAAAGGGAATCATCTCAGAGATACGATCAAAATCGCGACGGTAAACAAACCCGATCCCCTGCGTGTAGTAGGGCTCCGGTTCGAAAAGGGAGAGATCGTTTGATCGGTTGAACCCCTTGAGACGATATTTCCCGCTCGAACCCAACCGAATATCGATATCGGCATCGACCACCAGGGAGCGTGAGGCATTAACAATCTCACGGTTTCCGAAGCTGGCATTCAGCGACACCGCCTCCTTAAAGAGGCGTTGCGACATATCCATTTCGAGCGACTGGGTTTGCAGCTGGCTAAAGTAACGATAGCTTACACCCAGACTGAAATTGGGACTAAACTGACCCAGAAAACGCTCAAGTTGATTGGAGAGAAACTCGCTGGTGGTACTTCCCAGTGCATCCATACTGGTTTCGCCCGAAAAGAAGCTCTCTTCCGAATAGAAACTATTGAGCAGCATAAGCGAAATGGCCTGTTTGCTCTTCTCCTCCTGATTGTAGAGCATGCCGTTAACAATCTCTCTGACATCCTGATCGGCATTCTGAAGTTGTATATCAAAATTGACAGTAGGATTCATCAGCCTGTCGCTCAACAACAAAACACACTCTACAGGCACTCTTCGCGAAGCCAGTTCGGAGAAACCGCTTTCGGGCGAGATCAAACCGGCCAACGAGGTGCGCGTACGGTAGAGCGCCTTCATATTGATGGTAGCATCGAGAGGATCGCCGTTCCACACCATGGTACCTCCGCGCTCAATCTCGAAGCGTCGCTGAAAAAAGTTTTGTACCGTAAAGAGATAATCTCCCTGGTCGACGGTATAGGTGCCAAACATGGTAAAGCGACCGTTTCGGGCTATACTCATACGCATTGAGGCACTGCCCCTGCCTTTAATTACGTCGCCAATTTTGTCGTCGAAAATCAGCTGTACTTCGGCAGCCGGCGTAGCCTCAATCTCCAGGTCGAGAGCCAATCCTTTCCGGTCTTCTACAAAATCGTCGGCACCTCTTGCCGAACCATCCGCAAGTGAAGAGGCCGTTAACGAAGAGGATTGCGGTGCAATAATCCGGATAAAGTCGGAACTGCCTATGGTCGATGCCCCTGCCAGAGGGATCGAAATCACGGTGCCGGCCTCGGTGCGGGCAGCCATCTGCAACAGTAGTGCCGAAGGGGGGCCCTTCAGGGTAATCTCGCCCGAGGCATAGGCCTTTCCGAAAAAGGGGCGGGAATCGGATTCCCGCAGATTCATACTTTGAAAGTTGTTGCTTCGAAAGTGGAAGTCGAATTGAAAATTTTTGAAGTTTTCATGGGTCACCCCGGCATTGGCAATACACCGATTTCCCTCTTCATCAAACACGATGGCATTACGCAATAAGAAGCGATTATCCTCAACGGGCACAGGCGAGGTAACCCGATAGCGGGTGTTCAGATAATTGAGGGTAAAAGCGGCACTGTCCAGGTAGACAAAGCCATTGAACAGAGGCGCCGGAAGCGTTCCGGTGAGGTGTAAATCGGCTCGAACGTTCCCCTCTAACCGGGAAAATATACGCTCTATATAGGGGGTAAAGAAGTCGACATTAAACTGCTCTACCCCAATTTTCACATCGAGTGCCTTACTTTTCGGGTGATAATCGCCGCTTACGTTAAGCGTCTCAACGCCATGGTCTGAAGCGTGCAAAACCATCGCAACCTGCTCACGTACGGGATCCCAGTCGGCAATCAGACGGGTAGTCCCAAAAAACTGTTGGTTCATGCGGAGAGAATCGGCACGCAAATCGGCAAACACAAGTCGCTTTTGCTCCTGGCTGGTGATACGGGCTATCCCGTTAAGGGTTCCACCAAAAGCCAACTGCTTTCGGGAAGGAGGACGCCTGGAATTGGCCAAACGAATGTTTTTCAGATTAATGCGCAGGGTGTCGGTGGCAAGTCTGGAATAGACTCCGCTCATACCAATCTCCTGTCCGGCATTCGAAATCCGAAGTCCGTCAATCTTGAGCGAGCCGGGCGAAAGAATCATACTCCCCGGAGCAATGTGCCATCCGATGTAGCGAAATACCATATCGGCCGGACGGCTTTGCAGCCAGATTAACGGCCTTTTCTGCAGCTCATCGCGTCGGAAAAGGAGATCCCAAACCATAGAGGCCTGATGGGCTTGTCCCGGTTCGCCCCATGCCAGTGAGAATTGGGCCGAATCGGCAAGAGCCGCACCGCTGAATCTAAACTGCTCTAACAGATCGCCCCCCGGAACCTCCAACTGTCGGGCACCTCCCATTATTCGGTAACGCCCCCCCGAAAATCCACATCGCAGAAACGCGTCGAGCAGGCTGAACTTAGACCACTCCAGGCGCTGCGATTTGAGTGTAAGCGTGAGATCATTTTCCGATGGCAGATACTCGCCGTCTATTCGGGTGTCGCGTGCTATTCTGAAGGGGGTGTCGAAATAGTCGGAAAAAGGCTGCAGATTTTTCAGATCCAATTCAAACCGAAACCGATCTTCACCCCCGGCCAAAGTTGTCCGATAGAGCTCGGGAACCAACGAGGGGAGATAATGACCCAACAGTTTATAGAAGGAAGGGAGCAGATTCGACAGACGATACGAACCCCAGACTTCGGCATCGGCCAGATCTGAACGAAGAATGAAGCGGTTTACCCCCTCAATTTTTTTGGTAAACAAGAGCAGGTTTTCCACCCTCATCTCCTGATCGGGCTTCCGGAAAAGGGCGTTATTCAGCCGTATCTCTCCATCGAGATCGTCCAGACGGGTGCCTTTAAAATCGGCAGTAACCGAAAAAGAGGCAAAATGGGCCGAATCGGCATTAAACCAACGAAGCGCCGAAAGGTTGGCATCGGCAACATCGGCCGAAAAACGAAATGCCGGAAGAGCACCTCCCAAATCGACCTTTCCCTGAAAATCGAGCATCAGGTCGTTACCTGCAACAGCGAGCTTTCCATCGAACGCTTTTCCTTTAAGAATCCCGTTAATAGCCACCTCTTCGTAGGGATACCCCCCAATCTCAATCCGATCCAACATTCCGTTCATCGAAGCCTCTACCCGGTTGGCATCCCACAGTACGCCATCAACCATGGCATTCAGCGAAACCGAACCCACCTGGCTCTCCATTCCCAAAAACTGTCCTAACGCAAAACGCTCAGTGGCAACCAATCCCCGAAACGAAAACGAAAGATCCGAACTCCCTGCAGGATCGGCTTTTGAAGGGCCAAAAAGAAGGTCGGTCGAAAACGAACCAAGATTGGTTCTAAATTTTCCATAGGCCACGAAATCGCGAAGAAAGCCGGTAAAGTTTCCCCGGTATTCCAGATACTCCACCGGGTGAAGCCAGGAGGGAAGCACCCATTCGTGCCTTCCGGTGGCCTGACGAAGGATTCGGGTCACATCATTCGGATAGAGTACCAGCTGATTGGCCAGCGCATAGAGATAAGCATTGCCTCCAACAGGAATGCCGTTAATCTCGAGCGATCCCTGATAGTGACTCCCCCCGGGCAAAGCAAGATTGAGCGGGCTGATTTTTAACTCCGACAGGGTTCCGTTGGCCGTGGCAGAGAGATCTACTCGCTGATCCCAACCCCTGAAACCAGGCACAAAATAGGCCAGGTCGGAGAGTTGAACTGAGGAGGGAGATATATCGAAATGGAGATTAACCCAATCGGAAAACCGACCTCCCCCCATCTGCCGAAAAGAGGTATAACTAAAGGTGGCATCGGCAGCAAAAAGATCCGAACCCGCTGTCTTTACCTGAACGTTGCGAAAAGAGAGCTGGTGGCGGTCTATCTCCAAATGAGCGGCGAAATGTCGAAGATCGAAACCCGATTTCTCCACACCGCTGAGCTGCTTAACCTCGAATACCACCCCTCCTTCCGGAAGGGTACGGAAGCCCTCGACAGTGAGATCCATTGCACGAAGGGCCAGATCGGAAAAGTTTACGCCAAACAACTGCTCCCGATGCCTCTTTTGCACAAGGCTGAATTGCCCATTTTGGAACGAGACGTTGTGCAGAAAGAGTCGAAGAGGCCTTTGGCTTGTGCTGTCTTTCATAGACAAGGCACTGATAATATGCTGAAAATTAGCCACGCCTGCGCTATCGGTTCGAAAACGAATATCGGGCAAAGAGAAGTGAGCCCGGCGCACCTCAATCCATTTTCCGGAAAGGGAAAAACGACGAAATCCCACTGTGAGACGGGGCGTATAGAGCAGCGTGTCGTTGTCTGATCCGTAAAGGCAAAAAGCGTTGAAGGTAAGATTATGTAATCCGGATGCATCCACCTGCCCGATAGTGAGGTGAATCCCAAAACGTCGATCCAGAGCGGAGGAGAGTTTCGAGGCCAGAAAACTCTGAAAAAACGAGGTCGACAATAGAAGCCACATCACGGAGAGCAAGACCGTGAACAGCAGCAGAAGCCCGAGCCCTGTTTTATAGAAAATCTTTATGATACCGCAAGAATTAACCGATTCATTCCAACGCAAATATCCGATTTTCGACGGAGCCTGCCATAACAAATGGATGGCAATATTCCGGTTTGAGCGAAAAATTTCGTTTTTTTGCCTGAATTAGCAAAACACCATATGGCTGTAACCATTCTGGGGATTGAGTCCTCTTGCGACGACACATCGGCTGCAGTAATCTGCGACGGTTATCTTTTATCGAATGTAATTGCCGGGCAAAAAATACATCTGGCCTATGGCGGCGTAGTGCCTGAGCTGGCCTCGAGGGCGCATCAGGCCAATATTGTGCCGGTTGTTGATGTAGCACTTCGCGAAGCCGGAGTGACTCCTGCCGATATTCAGGGGGTGGCCTTCACCCGCGGTCCGGGACTGTTGGGCTCGCTCCTGGTGGGAACCTCCTTTGCCAAAGGCTTTGCACTGTCGCGCAATATTCCCCTGCTTGATGTTAACCACCTTCGCGCACATGTCTTGTCGTGTCTGATTCTTCAAAAAGAGAAGGAGAATCGGTTACCCTCGTTTCCCTTTCTCTCGCTGTTGGTTTCGGGCGGGCATACGCAGTTACTGGTGGTAAAAAGCCCCTTCTCGATGGATATCATCGGCGAAACCATCGACGACGCCGCCGGAGAGGCCTTCGATAAATGTGCAAAAGTAATGGGTCTGGGTTATCCCGGAGGGCCTGTTGTAGACCGGAATGCAAAGTTGGGCAATCCCGACGCCTTTCTGCTGAACAAACCGCGTATTAAAGGGCTCGACTTTAGCTTTAGCGGCTTAAAAACCTCTTTTCTCTATCTCCTGAGAGACAAATGTTTGGAGAACCCCGGGTTTATAGAGAAGGAGCAAAACAATCTCTGTGCTTCGCTACAGAAGGCCATTGTCGATATCCTCATCGATAAATTAGTTAAAGCGGCAAAGAGCACCGGGATTCGCGACATTGTCCTTGCCGGAGGCGTCTCGGCCAACTCCGGCCTGCGTGATGCCGCCACCGCAACATGCCTTGAAAAAGGGTGGAATCTCTTTCTGCCCGAGCTCCGGTTTACCACCGACAATGCCGCAATGGTTGCCATCACCGGCTATTATCAATACATGGAAGGGATATACGGTTTGCACGAAGCCCCTCCCATGGCTCGCTACAAACTTATGGAGGTTACCAAATAATTACCTTTACTGTATGGACAACACTCCTGCAAATAGGCCCCATTCCCTGAAACCCGTTCAGGTTGCCCTTGCCTCGTACGGTATGTCGGGCTCTGTTTTTCATGCGCCCCTTTTAACAAACCACCCCTCGTTCCGGCTCCATACCGTTTGCGAGCGTTCTACCCGGAAAGTTCAAGACCACTATCCCGAAGTGGCCTCTGTAAATCAGTTCGATGAGATTCTGGACAATCCCGACATCTCCCTGGTAGTTGTGAATACCCCCGACATCACCCATTTTGAACTGGCACATAAAGCCCTGGCAGCGGGGAAACATGTGGTGGTTGAGAAACCCTTTGTGCGATCTACCGGGCAGGCTGAGATATTGATCAATCTGGCCGCGCGTAAGGGGCTTATCCTCTCGGTATTTCATAACAGGCGGTGGGACAGTGGAGCCCTGACTGTAAAGAAGTTGCTCTCCGAGGGCCGGTTGGGCCGACTTGCCGAATTTCAGTCGAACTACACCCGTTTTCGGCCCGAGATTCAACCCGGAACCTGGAAGGAAGATGGTGCCGTTACCGATATTCTCTGGAATCTGGGCTCCCATCTTATCGATGAAGCGCTGGTTTTATTCGGTATGCCGGAGAGCGTCTCGGCCGATCTGGATATTCTGAGGCAATCGGGATCGATTGTTGACTACGCCTGTTTACGCCTCTTTTACGAAAAACTGGTAGTCACGTTACGGGCCACCTATCTCTCTTGCGAACCCGATCCACGTTATGTGTTGCATGGCGATAAGGCCTCTTTCGTTAAATATGGTGAAGATCCACAGGAAGAGGCGTTGAAGAAAGGGCTCTACCCGGCTCCGGCCTGGGGCGAGGAATCTCCCTCGCAATACGGCACTCTGCATAACTTTTCGGGGGGATGCCATCG